>NZ_SGXU01000156.1:0-938 GCF_005435015.1 Halorubrum sp. SP9 | reverse complement strand
GAGGGCATCCCTTACGTGTTGGGACATCATGCCGGTGTTGTCTCTACGACAGCACCCACGCACAATTCCTTTCGGACGTTACGCGAGGAGTGACGTCTCTGCTCGTTTGTGACCGGTAACGCAACGGCTTCTGTTACAGCCTCAAAGCTTCAGCTGCCTCCTTACGAGCGGCTGAATTGCTTCTACGATCGCATGTCCGCACCCCGAATATTGTGAAAAATAGGCACAAAATATTTTCCCGGTATGTCACATGTTCCAGATATGCCCTCCCGCCGGAATTTCCTCGCAGGAGTGAGCGTCGTAGGTGCTGTCGGGGTGGCAGGCTGCGTTAGTTCGGTCGACACAACGACAGGACGTGTCTTCGTGAAATCAATCAATGTCGAGGCGACCGCTTCCGATGGGAACGCGACCAGAATCGACCTACTCACCGTGCTGTTCGAACGCTCGGAGAATGTCCTCCACGGGCAATATGATCCCGAATACGTCGGGTCTGCTTTCGATGACCGAACCGTTACCGTCTCCGACAGTCTCCATGAGAACCTGAAAAACCGGTTCGGGGACGTTCGGTATCTCGTTAACGTAGCTCCGGTTGGCGGAAATGAGGGCCCGGTTAATGTGGCGGCCACACGGGCCGACTTCAACGAACTTACCCTCGGCGGTCGTGCCACGGTCAGTACGAGATCCGGGGAGGAGGAGTTCCGCCATCTGCGAGTCCACGACACCGAACCACGAAGTCAAGCGATATCTGAAAGTAATGTTAGATCCTTCGATCTCGAGTCAGCAATCGATTCCAACTGAGTAATTGCTGCCTGTTTGACTACTCATCACCTTTCGTTGACTCCTTACTACGTGCTGACTATGCGCTCTGTAGTCACCCGGGCGCTGAGGCCACGTCGCCGTTTGAGAATCTCAACAGAGCCGTCGGTCTCAGATCGATC
>NZ_SGXU01000155.1:0-971 GCF_005435015.1 Halorubrum sp. SP9 | reverse complement strand
CACAGGCGACGGCCGCCGAGCTAGACTTCTTCCACTGGGAACTGGAGTTCCCTGAGGTGTTCTTCGACGCCGACGGTGAGCGGATGCCTGAAGCCGGTTTCGACACCGTGATCGGGAATCCGCCTTATGTGCGAATCCAAGAGCTACAGACAAATGTGCCAGAACGGGCGGAGTATCTCTCTAGATATCGATCCTCCGAGCAGAATTTCGATCTCTATGTAAACTTCACCGAGAAGGGGTACGAATTGTTATCCCCGAGGGGGCTACTCGGGTTTATTGAGCCTCACAAATTCTTCCAAAATGAATTTGGAAGAGGTATCCGCGAGTTCCTCGCAGACAATGATTCCCTCGATAAGATCCTCTCATTCGGTCACAAGCAGGTGTTTGGGAACGCCTCTGTCTATACCTGCGTCCTTATATTGAGCAAATATGACGAGGACGGACTCGAATATGCTGAAGTCGATCCTGCGGATCTAGCAACTGGGAAAGATCCTAATTTCCGTCACATCAATCCTGAACTTGACGGAGATGCTTGGGTATTCCAATCGCCAGAAGTTCTAGAGATTATTCAGGAAATCGAGGATAACCCACTAAGTCTAGCTGATGCTACGAAGAAAATATATCAGGGAATCATAACGAGTGCTGATAGTATTTTCTTGGTGGAAACCACCGAACAGATGGGAGATCTGACAGTTGTAGAAAACGGACATGGTGAGCAATTTAAGGTAGAATCAGAGCTTCTACACCCCTTTTTGAAAGGAAAAGACGTGAAACGATATGCTCCCTTAAATCCGCCTCTACAAATCATCTTACCATACCGGGTTGATGACAACGAACTAGACTTCATACCAGAAGAATCCCTTCGTTCAGAGTTCCCACGAGCATTTGAGTACTTCAAGAGTCACGAGTCGAAGCTTCGATCGCGTGACAGTGGTAGTATGGACACGGAACGGTGGTATGACTTCATACGT
>NZ_SGXU01000154.1:0-973 GCF_005435015.1 Halorubrum sp. SP9 | reverse complement strand
CATCGGTCGCGGAACAGCACCCATTTCTCGGCGCGTGCTACGGCGGAGAGGGGTTTCAGAATCTTTTGAGGCAGCAGGTGGATGAGAAGTAACTCCGATTCTGATGGTATTCACGCTGTTCGTATAGTTGTTCATACATATATACAGTTAATCGGATTTATGATATTAGACCATACTGTGTATCTGTATGCCAGATGGCTCCGAAGAGGATGGGCCGCGTATGCTTGTTTTCGCAGATCGAGTCGAGTTCATTCGAGAGGATGGCGGACACGAGGTCTACAGAGAAGGGAAACAGACTGAAGCAGCCCGTGAACGGTACAATTACATCAAATCTGAACTCGATGATGGATACCTAGAGGACCGGATCAACCGAGTTACTGACTCCGAGACAGAGGTGTCTGTCGACGTCTCACAGGAGCATCTTGACAATATCGACGCCATCGTCGACGCGATTACGAGTGAGAAGGGCCGAGCACTGTCCGGACTTCTCTGCGGCCAGCTTACCATCAAGTCGATCGCTCCCGAGCAGAGCGTGAGACTCCACAAGGGGAGTAACAGCTCGGCGCATTTCTCTTGGAAGGAAGGGCTCTCAATGCGAACCATCGACAGTAATTACATCGCTCCGACTCTCCGCGATCACGACTTACTTCGTGTCAATCGAGACGGCGTCATGATGACGCGGTCCCTTGCGGAGAACTACCCGTACTCACGGTTCTACAAGGCGAATATCCGAGGCGCACAAGAGGAGTGGGCGGAGATTCTCAGCGCCGTCGAGTCCGAAAACGGACCCGACCCGGAGGAACTGCTCGACTACCTGCTACTCTCGTTCTACAACCGCGGCGAGCGGGCGCAAGAAGCATACGAGAGCGTCCTCTCCCTCGTAGAAGAGGTCACAGAGCGCGGGCTCACTCAGCGGGACGTAACACGGATCATCTCCGAACACGTTTCACGGTCCGACCACGCGGCGCGGATC
>NZ_SGXU01000153.1:0-978 GCF_005435015.1 Halorubrum sp. SP9 | reverse complement strand
TCACGGCGATGTTGACGCTTGCACCACGGTCGCTGTGGTCTTGATGCTCACAGTCCTTGCACTTGAATCGCTTTTTGTTGCGGTTCGCTCGCTCCGTATGCCCGCACATCGGACACCGTTGGCTCGTGTACTCGGGATTAATCCAACCAGTCGGGATGCCCTCGAATGACGCCTTGTACGACGTATAGAACTGTAGGGCGCGGAACGGGAGATGGTGCAAGCGTCGGTTCATCCGCGTGCCGTAGTCGATACTGTCGCGCATCTCTTTGAGGTCTTCAAAGACGATGCACGACCTCTCGAACTGTTGGCTCCACTCCACGATGTGCCGAGACACCTTGTGGAGTCGGTCGCGGACGAACCGTTCCTCACGCCCTTCCAGCGTATCGTGCATACTGTCTTTCCCCGCGTTCTGGACGCGCTTCCGCATCGTGAAGTACCGATGGCGCTCGAACTTGATTTCGGGGAAGTCGATGACCAACGTATCTTCGACACCATCCGTTGAGAGTGCGGTGAGAGCCACGTTGTCCTCATTCACGTCCACGCCGACAACCATCCGTGAGTCCTGCTTGTCTCGAACGGTCTGCTTGGTGTTGCGGATGTTAACGTGAAGTTCTGGCTCACCGTCACGCCACAGCGTCTCCGACGTTGAGACCTTCCACTCGTCACCAGTGAGCGCAGTCTTGAGGAGGTCAAGGTGGGCGTCACTTCCTTCGAGGACGCCCTTGACGTGCTTGTAGGGTGCCGCGCTGATGCGGAACGCCACGTCGCCGTCGTCGGTGAGTGACAGGTTGTACCCCTCCTCGTAGTTCGCTCGGAGCGGGTAGGTGCCGTCCTTGGTGTGACTGGGTTTCCCGAAGTCGTCGTACTCGTAGTAGTTCTCCATCGCCCCGAGTGCCTTGGCCACGATTCGTTGAGTCGTGTTCTTCACGAGGTCGGCGTCGTCTTCGAGGCGTGGGGAAATCGAGTTCCAGTCCACAC
>NZ_SGXU01000152.1:501-979 GCF_005435015.1 Halorubrum sp. SP9 | reverse complement strand
ACGGAGCTCGAAAGGTCGGTCACCCGGCCGTCAAACTCACGAACCGTATCAAGGATTTGGCTAAATAGGGCCTCGATCTGATCGAATTCCTCGTCGATCCACGTCTCGAACTCGGCTTGCGTCTCTTCAACGTCTTCAAGCCTCGCTTCGACGGAGTCGATTCGGTTTGCTAAATCGCCGTCATCCTGATCCACGCGAGATTCGAGCGACTGGATCTCGCTGTGAAGCCGGGTCACGTCGTCGGAAAGCCGGTCAGTAAACTCCTCTTGTCTGGATCGCTGCTGCTCGACATCGAGCGAGAGGTCAGCGACCTGCCGTCGCATCTCGGCGACCCGTCTGGTGAGTTCGACCTCTGTCGGGCTGAGGTCATCTCGAGGGTCGAGGTCGTCCGGGCTGATTCGGTCTCCCGACTCCGAGTCCGATGAATTCGGTGTGGACGCCTCGTTGCTGCCCGGCGTCTCCGTTTCAGACGGCGCAT
>NZ_SGXU01000152.1:245-459 GCF_005435015.1 Halorubrum sp. SP9 | reverse complement strand
GGTTCCAATCTTGGTCCTTCTCTGACGCTGTGTTTCCCGGAGCAGACGCAGAATCAAGGGCGATGTCGCCCATCTCGTCGAGGGCCCAGAATGCGGAAACAAGTTGGTTCAGGAGTTCGTGTTCCGTCATACCTCGGGACTCCGCGGTGTGTTTCACCCACTGCTGGAAGGTATCGGCGTCGACCGCGGTGTCGTTTTCGTTGTCCCGAGTACC
>NZ_SGXU01000152.1:0-225 GCF_005435015.1 Halorubrum sp. SP9 | reverse complement strand
TAAGCTACGAGATTTGCCTGTTTAATTCTTGGGTGTTGACGCTTACTCGCGGCGAAATAGGCGTCTTGGGGGATTAAGCTCCACCGAGAGTTGGTTAAAAACGTCTGATTCCGTAGAAAACTGGAATAGCCCGCGCTGAATCCGTTCGGTTACGATAGTTTTATAATATGAAACTACTAGTACGATAAATAGTATCAGGATGTCAGAACGCGACGGCCGCCTCAT
>NZ_SGXU01000151.1:0-990 GCF_005435015.1 Halorubrum sp. SP9 | reverse complement strand
AGCTGTAGGGACCGACCCGCCAGCGGTTCGCCTGCGTCGGTTGTAAGTCTCCCAGCAACCGACACGTTCTGCGTCTCCTGCTCGTCAGCGACCGTCTCAACTGAGAGTGAGGTCGGTGTCGAGACGACGGTTAGTGGAACGGTTGTGTTCGACGGTCCCAGAATCAGGTCCTCGGTAGCAAGCGCAACCCGAAGTGTCGTCTCACCAGGAGGGATTCGCTCGGGAAGCACTGCTTGAACGACAAAGCCGCCATTGGTTGTGGTCTCCGTTCTCGTCAGTTGCTCACCAGCAACCTGTACTGTGATCGGCAGTCCTGCGGTTGACCGGGCGTCCACACCAGTGATATTGATATATCCGGAGACATCCACCGAATCTCCAAAGCGCGCTGTCGTGGTTGCGTTTGTCACCGTAATCGAAGTCGCTGATTGTCCACGAACTGCGATGGGTGTAGTCGCCGTGCTTGACAGATACGGTGCTGCCGGCTCCGGCGTATATGTCGCCGTGAGCGTGGACGCATCCGATGCCACGACGAGTGGCTGATACGTCGTTGTATACGTGCCATTTGCGTCGGTGTCGGTGGTAATTGTATCCTCACCAATTCCAACTTGGATCGTGGCGTTTGCGATTGCCGTCCCGTTGGCTGCCGTCAGTCGCCCACGCACCGTTGTTGGCTCTGCCGCTGACAGGTTCGAGCGCGCCGGCCGGACAGTGAGATTCGTTTCGGTAAATTCACGGGTCGCCACGGCGGCAGCCGCTTGTGTGAGCCGCCGTTGGCTCGTGTTGAGTGCGTCCTGTGCGGGGTCAAAGTTTAGATTGGTCTGTGTTTCGAGTTGGTCGTACTGCTGGACAAGGGTCGTCGTACTCTGGTTTAGTTCGCTCGCATTTTGAACCAGATCCCGCGCGAGTGCGCGTGCTTCTTCCTGGTTCCCGTTCTCAACAGCCTGCTGATAAGCGGTAGCCGTCTGGTTGAGTTGCTGGGCCGACGCAATG
>NZ_SGXU01000150.1:0-997 GCF_005435015.1 Halorubrum sp. SP9 | reverse complement strand
GAGAACCTCGTTGGCAAACTCCATCTCGCCCATCTGCTGTTTCGCACGGGCGATGTCGGACGCGGAGTGGAGCGGGGAGTTGATCCAATCGACGTGCCACGCATGGACGGTGTAGGACTCGCCTTCATCGACCTCCATCTCGCCTGGAAGGTCAGCGATGTCCTCTGCCGTCAGCTCGTACGGATCGACCTCATCTTGGATGTCCCACTCCCCTGTCTCGGCGTTCCACGTCCGTTTATCCGACCGTTCCCACAGGTCGTGGTAGAACGACCCCGTTTCCTTCGGGGTGCCGATACAGAACGTGGTCGGGAAGTAGTCAACGTCGGGGAGTTGGAGGTCGATCGCGGGCTGGAAGACGTTGAAGACCCGTTCCTTGAGGTCTTGTGTCTCGTCGGTAATCCCGAGTTGGGAGTGTTTCCCACGAACAGACTCCTCGGAGTACCCCGAGTCCGTCTGGAAACGCCCGAGGACGGGGTTCACGTCGCCGTTATCGGCCTTCTGGTACGTCTTGAAGACCTGTGCGGACTTCTTGTTCGTCGTCCGCCGCGACTCCATGTTCGCCTGCTCAACGTACGTCTCACGGATCGGTTCGATGTAGTCGTAGACCTGCCCGTTCGACGGGGCGATGTAGTACGTATGGAGCTGCGGAAAGGCGTCGTGTGCCCACGTCGCGATAGCGCCCGTTGAGAACGACTTCAGTTCACCACGAGCGAGCAACAGGACGTTAACGTCAGCCCAGTTCTCGGGGTAGAGCCACGAATCCTCGTGGAGCAGGTGACTAAGTGGTTCACCGTCGGTCGTCTTGAAGTCGTACGCTTTCGACGGATCAACGGGGTGTCTGAGGAAATTCCGCATCCAGAGTTTTGGTGAATGGCGGAGGCGCTGGAGCGTCTCCGCATCCACCTCATCGGATAGTTCTGGAATCCCCATCGGTATGAAATATGAGTGTAATATCGAACTGCCGAATGACGTTACTCGTGGAAACCAGGAATTCGAA
>NZ_SGXU01000149.1:0-998 GCF_005435015.1 Halorubrum sp. SP9 | reverse complement strand
TCCCCTGCCGCCCACCAACAGCGAGGACGTGACGGCGGGCGAGCGGATCGTCTCTCACCCCCTCTCGTCGGCGGCGGTGAAATTCTCGGATGACGGGACCGTCCAGGTTGTCGGGGATGATGGCACCGATGTTCAGATACAACCCGACGGTACGGTGGTTATCGACGGGGGGACGAACGGCGCAGTTACCGATGTGACGATTAGCGAGACGAACAGCAACGGTGGGGCAACGAGCCTCAACGTCATTCGGAACCCCGACGTAAAACTGTAATTTAGACAACATTCATGGCAGACGATAAGACTCGATACTTGGAAGCACAGACGCTTGACCGCGTGTTTAACAACGACCCGCCTGACGGAGCGCGGGATGGTGTGTACGTCGCACTCTGGACTGTTGAGCCGTCGAACACCCCCGACGCTGCGAACGAGGTTTCAGGCGATCAGTACAGCCCCGTCAACGTCACGGCGAGTGAGTGGACGCTGACAAACGCTGGATCGCCTCGGCAGTATGAGAACGACGTACTGATTGATTTCGGAAAACTCGACTCGACCGTTGACAAAACTGTCGCGGGCTTTGTGTTGTACGACGGTCCTGACCCCTCGACAGACAATCCGCTGTTTGCGAGTGGATTAGCGGGCGGCGCAAAGACCGTCGCAGCGGGTAACAAGTTCGAATTTGAGGCGGGGAACCTCACCATCTCGGAGGACTGACAAATGCCGTGGAAAGTTTTCGCTGAAGACGAAGGGACTGGCCTTCAGGATCAGTCGGATCACGACTACGGTGATGGTGCGAACTTCGGTGCTCACGTTCACTCACCGTACGACACGCAGTACGCACCATCGCCACCGACGCTTGACGTTGACTACACGGTTCCCGAGGTCACGCTCGGTGAGGCCCAGTACAAACTGAAGGCAACAGACGTGTCAAGTCGTACCCGTGACGGCGTTCAGACGACGTGGCCCGAAGCAACGTTCGTCGCCAAGGCCCCCCAGACCAC
>NZ_SGXU01000014.1:28362-93002 GCF_005435015.1 Halorubrum sp. SP9 | reverse complement strand
GAGATTCTGCTGCGGTATCCGGCGCTCTTGGTCCTCGTGCCCGTCCAGATCGGAACGGCCGGCAACCTCGCGTCGATAACCTGCTCGCGGCTCACGACCCAGCTCTACCTCGGGACCTACGAGCTCAGCCCGTCGAACCCCGCCCTCCGGGCGAACGCGGGCGCGGTGTTCGGACTCGCGGCGACCGTCTTCGGCGCGGTGGGGATCGCCGCGTGGGGCATCGGGCTCGCGCTCGGCGGGTCGCTCGCGCTCGGCCGGGTGCTGCTGATCTCGCTGGTCTCCGGCATGGCGCTCGCCGCGCTCGTCGTCGTCGCCAGCGTCGCCGCCGTCGAGGTGTCCTACCGCGTTGGGCTCAACCCCGACGACACGACGATCCCCGTGGTGACGAACCTCTGTGACGTCGCCGGCGTGTTGATCCTCTTCGCGGTCGTCTCGGTGGTGTTGTGAATCGATTTCCGGGAGCGTGGGCGCGCCGACCTCAGAACACGCTGTCGGCGGTCGCGGCGCCGACGACGCTGAACACGGCGCCGACCGCGACGGCCTTCGCGGTCGTCGCCACTACCGCGCCGTCGCCGATCCCGCCCTCGACGAGGAACGTGTGGGGCGCGTCGAAGATCAGCGCCAGCAGGAGCACGGAGCCGAACGCCACCGTCATCAGCGAGACGAAGCGGGTCGGGACCCCGACGAGGTCCGGCTCCTCGTCGACGTCGCGGCCGGTGTCGGCCCGGTACAGCGCGGCGTACCCGATCAGCGCCACGAGCCCGGCGGTCACGGCGGCCTGGACCCAGTTCATCCCCGCGGCGAGTTCCCACACCTCCGCGGTGACGACGAACGGCCCCGCGAGCAGGAAGCCGCCGACCGACTGCTGGGCCATGTCGGCCACCCGGAAGTTCGGGCGGCGGAGCGCTCGCGGGCGTTTCATGTCCCCCGTGGGGGGCGGAGCCGGTAAAACACCGCCGTTTTTCACCGCTCTCCCCGTCCGGCCGGTATGAGCGTTCGCGAGGAGTTCGACGAGTGGGCGGCGAGCGGGAAGGACCGCGGGATGGAGGACCGCCACTGGCACACCGCGAAACACGTCTTGGCGCGGATGCCGGTCGAGGACGGCGACGCCGTCCTCGATCTGGGCACCGGCTCGGGCTACGTGCTCCGCGCGCTCCGCGAGCGCGGCATCGGCCGCGGCTACGGCCTCGACGGCGCGCCCGAGATGGCGAACAACGCCCGCGGGTACACCGACGACGGCGCGGTCGGGTTCCTGGTCGGCGACTTCGACGAACTCCCCTTCGCCGACGACGCCCTCGACCACGTCTTCTCGATGGAGGCGTTCTACTACGCGAGCGATCCCGTCCACACGCTCGAAGAGGTTCGTCGGGTGCTGCGCCCGGGCGGCACCTTCTACTGCGCCGTCAACTACTTCGCGGAGAGCGAGACGACCCACGCGTGGCAGGAGAACATCTCCGTCGACATGACGCTGTGGTCGCGCGAGGCGTATCGGGCGGCGTTCCGCGAGGCCGGCCTGTACGTCGCCGAGCAGGACGCGATCCCGGACCGCGAGACCGAGATTCCCGACGCCTCGGAGTTCCCGACCGACGGCTACGAGACGCGCGAGGCGATGATCGATCGGTATCGGACGTGGGGGACGCTGTTGACGGTCGGCGTCGCTCCCTGATCTGGATTAAAAATACCCGTTGGCTGCGCGGTGATCTCTTATAAAAACTGAGCTGCTTGGTTGTAAATCGTCGAGAGGGGATCGGCGGAGGGAATCTTCAAAGCCCCAGCCGTGAGGAGGGCGCACGCTCGTTGCGCGCTTCAGTCGCTCACTTCGTTCGCTCCTTCCAGTGCTTACGTCGCCTGCGCCCTCCTCACGGCTGCCCCTTTGAGTCCCACCCCCACCGCTCCGCACAGCACCTCACGCCTCCCCAGCCTCGTCAGTCGCCCTCGCTTCGCTTCGGGCGACTGACTCCCTCGCGCGTGCTGCTCGCGGCCTGCGGCCGCTCGCAGGCACGCGCCACCGCAGTACGATTTATAACCATGTGCCGCCTCGGCGGTCGCGGGCGCGCTCGTTGTCTCCCCCCTCATCGCGGTCTTCCGACGGTTTAAATCGGGTCGGGACCCACGCTCCGGTAATGGAACCGAGTTCGCTCTCCGGGCTCCCCGCGGGCGTCGGCGAGGCGCTCGAAGCGGAGGGCGTCGAGGAGCTGTACCCGCCCCAGGAGGCGGCCGTCGAGGCGGGCGTCGTCGACGGCGAGAGCCTCGTCGCGGCCGTGCCGACCGCGTCGGGGAAGACGCTGATCGCGGAACTGGCGATGCTGTCGTCGATCGAGCGCGGCGGGAAGGCGCTGTACATCGTCCCGCTGCGCGCGCTCGCCAGCGAGAAGAAGGCCGAGTTCGAGCGCTGGGAGGAGTTCGGCGTCACGGTCGGCGTCTCCACGGGCAACTACGACTCCGACGGCGAGTGGCTCGCGAGCCGCGATATCATCGTCGCCACCTCGGAGAAGGTGGACTCGCTGATCCGCAACGGCGCGCCGTGGATCGACGACCTCACCTGCGTCGTCAGCGACGAGGTCCACCTCGTCGACGACTCCCACCGCGGCCCCACCCTCGAAGTGACGCTCGCGAAGCTCCGGAGGGTGAACCCGGGGCTCCAGACGGTCGCGCTCTCCGCGACCGTCGGCAACGCCGACGTCATCGCCGACTGGCTCGACGCCGAGCTCGTCGAGTCCGACTGGCGCCCCATCGAGCTGCGGACGGGGGTCCACTTCGGCAACGCGATCGAGTTCGACGACGGCAGCCGGCGCGAGGTGCCCGTCGAGCGCGGCGCAGACCAGACCGCGGAACTCGTCGCGGACGCCCTCGACACCGAGGAGGACGGGCAGGGCGGCTCCTCGCTCGTCTTCGTCAACTCCCGGCGCAACGCGGAGTCGTCGGCCCGCAAGCTCACGGACGTGACCGGCCCGCGGCTCACCGGCGACGAGCGCGACCGCCTCCGCGAGCTGGCCGAGGAGATCCGCGGCGTCTCGGACACCGACACCTCCGAGGACCTCGCGGACGCGGTCGAGGAGGGCTCGGCGTTCCACCACGCCGGGCTCGCGAGCGAGCACCGGAGCCTGGTCGAGGACGCGTTCCGCGACCGCCTGATCAAGTGCGTCTCCGCGACCCCGACGCTCGCCGCCGGCGTCAACACCCCCGCCCGCCGGGTGATCGTCCGCGACTGGCGCCGCTACGACGGCGAGTTCGGCGGGATGCAACCCCTCGACGTCCTCGAAGTCCACCAGATGTGCGGCCGCGCGGGCCGTCCCGGGCTCGATCCGTACGGCGAGGCGGTGCTGCTCGCGAGCGACGCCGACACCCGCGAGGAGCTGTTCGACCGGTACGTCTGGGCCGAGGCCGAGCCGGTCCGCTCGAAGCTGGCGGCCGAGCCCGCCCTCCGGACCCACGTCCTCGCGACGGTCGCGTCCGGCTTCGCCGCCACCCGCGAGGGGCTGCTCTCGTTCCTCGATAACACCCTCTACGCGACCCAGACCGACGACGAGGGGCGCCTGGCAGCGGTCACCGATACCGTCCTCGACTACCTCGATGTCAACGGGTTCGTCGAGCGCGACCGCGACGGCGGGAGCGAGAGCCTCGCGGCGACGGGGATCGGCCACACCGTCTCCCGGCTCTACCTCGACCCGATGAGCGCGGCCGAGATACTCGACGGGCTCCGCACCGTCGCGGACGGCGCGGACGACGAGGGCGCCGCCGGCGACTTCGTCCCCGCCGACGGCGCCGGTCCCGCCCCCGACGCGGGCGCCGAGGCCGACGCGGACGACTCCGGGTTCACGACGTACACGCGAGCGGACGAGGAGGGAGGCGACCCCGCCGCCGAGGCGGGGGAGCCGGACGACGCCGCCGCCCCCGCCGTCACCCCCCTCGGCCTCTATCACCTCGTCAGCCGGACGCCCGACACCTACGAGCTGTACCTCAAGTCCGGCGACCGCGAGGAGTACACCGAGGTCTGCTACGAGCGCGAGACGGAGTTCCTCGGGGACGTCCCCTCCGAGTACGAGGACGTGCGGTTCGAGGACTGGCTCGCCGCGCTGAAGACGGCCCGCCTGCTGGAGGACTGGGCGAACGAGGTCGACGAGGACCGGATCGCGGAGCGCTACGGCGTCGGACCGGGCGACATCCGCGGGAAGGTCGACACCGCCGAGTGGCTCCTCCGCGCCGCCGAGACGCTCGCGCGCGACGTCGAGGGGGTCGACGGCGACACGGTCGTTCGGGTGCGCGAGGCTCGCAAGCGGCTGGAGTACGGCGTCCGCGAGGAGCTGCTCGACCTCGCGGGCGTCCGCAACGTCGGCCGCAAGCGCGCCCGCCGCCTCTACGAGGCCGGCATCGAGAGCCGCGCCGACCTCCGCGAGGCGGACAAGGCGGTGGTGCTCGGCGCGCTCCGCGGCCGCGAGCGCACCGCCGAGCGGATCCTGGAGAACGCCGGCCGGGAGGACCCCTCGCTCGACGGCGTCGACCCGGACCGGTCGGCCTCCGCGGCGGCGACCGCGGGGGCGGACGCCGACGGCGACGGCGACGGACAGGCCAGCCTGGGTGATTTCGGATGACGGAGCCGTCGGGGGGCTCGTCCCGCGGGCCGTCAGCGACCTCGCCCCGACCGCCGGCGCCAGATCCCGCCGTCAGGCTCGTCGCCGGAACCTTCGCGATCGACGACCTCGACGCGTTCCTCAGCGACCTCGACGACGTCGGCCGGGAGACCGGCGCGGTCGTTCAGGCGTTCGACGCCGACCTCGTCGTCTCGACCGCTCACCTCCGGGAAGCGGTCCGGCTCGCCGCGCGAGCGATCGCCCGCGGCGAGGCGGTCGCGCGCGACCCCGGCGTCGAGGTCCTGCTGTACGCGGCCGGGCGGCGACAGATCGACCGCGCCCTCGAACTCGGCGTCTCCGAGGGAAGGCGGCCCGCGGTCGTCCTCCTCGCGGACTTCGGCGGCGTCCCCGGCGTCGACCGTCCGACCGCTGATCTGGACCGGGCCGTCGAGTCGATCCGAGCGCTCGCGGTCGATTCGATCGCGAGTCCGGACGGCGACGGGCTCCCCGTCGCCTTCGACGAGAATCGCGTCCGGGAGTTCTACGGCGTTACCGATCGCGAACTCGCCGCGACGAACGGCGACCTCGTCGACGTGGTTCGCGAGCGCGTCGCGCTGCTCGACGTCGAGAAGTGACGGCGGGTCGAGAACCGCCGGATCGTACCCCTTCGTTTCCACTGGAAACCGCTGGACGTGGATCCCTCTGGGTTCCAGTTGAAACGGCACGGAGCAGAAGTAGTCCATCCTGGATTCGAACCAGGGTCGAAGCCCCCAGAAGGCTTCAGGATTGGCCACTACCCCAATGGACTGCGCACTTATCGGTAGCCAGTACGTCTTTGTAAGCGTTGCGCGTTGCGGTCGCCGTGCGATCGGTTGACGCTCCCCGTCCGCGTCGGCGCCCCTCGCCGGCGTCGCGGTCGCGACGGCGGCGATCGCTTCCCGCTGTCGGATCGCGTTCGTGGACATATCGACGCGTTTTACACGACCGAATCCGCACGAAGCTGTATGTACGTCGGACGATTCGTCGTCGTCGCGCCGGGAGTCGGCGGCTACCGCGTCTCCTCGCGCTCGTTCCCGAACCGTCGCGTCCGCGACCGGGGCCGGACGCTCACCGTCGGTCCGACGCCGGACGCGCCGGAGACCGACAACCCATACGTCTCGTACAACTGCGCGCGCGCCGTCGAGGCCCCGACCGGGGCGCCGCTGGCGGCCCTCGGAAACGGCTCGCACGTCGACCCGATCGCGGAGAAACTGGAGCGCGGCTACCCGCCCCGCGACGCGCTCGCGTCGGCGCTGCTCGCGCTCGACTACGAGAGGGACGACTACGACACGCCTCGCGTCGCCGGGATCGTCGGCGCTGCGTCCGCGACCATCGGGGTCGTCCGCCGCGACGCGCTCCTCGTCGAGGCCGTCGACGAGCCGACGGTCGTCGCGACCTACGAGACGGACTCCCCCGAGCCGTACGACCTGACCGCGACCGACGCGGGGTCGGTCGCGACCGAACTGCTGGAGTCCGACCTCGAACACCCGGTCTGTGCCGCGGGCGCGACCGTCGACGACGGCGGCGTCTCGCTGGCGTTCGACAACGGCGACGACTGACCGCTGAGGGACTCGGAGCGCGGAGGCGCTCGTCCGCCTTTCCGGCTCCCGACGGCTTTTGAGCCCCCCGTCCGAGTGACTTCCATGGAGCGCGTCACCGCGGCCGACTACCACGACATCGCGGTCCCGTCCGATCCCCGGATCTCGCCGGACGGCGACCGCGTCGCCTTCGTGCGCCGACAGCCGAACGACGACGACAGCTACGAGGCGACGGTGTACCTCGTCGACGTCGCGGGCGACGACGACCCCCGACGGCTCACCCTTCCCGAGGGATCCGACGCCGAACCGCGCTGGAGCCCCTCCGGCGACCGGATCGCGTTCACCTCCACTCGCGGCGCCGACGACGACCGCCAGCAGCTGTGGGTCCTCCCGGTCGGCGGGGGCGAGGCCCGCCGCGTCACCGACGTCGTCGGCGGCGTCTCGTCCATCGCGTGGTCGCCAGACGGGGAGCGGATCGCGTTCGTCCAGTCGGTGACCGCCGACGACCGCGAGGCCGACCGCGACCTCGCCGTGCCGGACGACTACGAACCGGACGAGCATCCCGACCCGCGCGTCATCGACCGGACCGTCTACCGGGCGGCCGAGCGCTACTTCGACGGGCGGCGCCCCGGCGTCTACGTCGTCGACGCCGACGCGACCGTCGGGGGCGTCACGGATCCGGACCCGGCCGAGTCCCGATCGATTGAACGGGTCACCGACGGGGACGCCGACTTCGCCGCCCCGTCGTGGGGCGACGCCGACACGCTGTACTACACCGAGGCGATCGGAGACGACCCCGACGACTCGGTCGAGATCGCGATCCGCGCCCACGACTTCGCGGCCGGCGAGGCCGAGCGCGTCCACACCACGACCGGGTGGGGCGCCGACCTCGCGGCGACCGCCGACGGCCGCGTCGCCTTCACGCACGCCGAGCCGGAGCGGGTGTCGATGCAGCCGACGGACCTCCGCGTCCTCGACGCCGAGTCGGGGGCCGTCACCGACCTGACCGGCGGCCTCGACCGCGGGCTCGGCCGGGGGACGACGCCGCAGTGGGGCCCGGACGAGGCGACGCTGTACTTCGCGACGCCCGACGAGGGGAAGACGGCGCTGTGGCACGTCCCCGCCGACGGGAGCGCCGACCCCGAGCGCCTGCTCCGGCCGGGAACCGTCTCGGCCGCGACGGTCGGCGGCGAGGCCGGTACCGGACCCGAGTCGGTCACCGTCGCGTACGCCGCCAGCGAGTGGGACCACCCGGGCGACGCGTTCGCCTACGACGCCGACTCCGACGCGCCGACCCGCCTGACCGAACTGAACGCCGACTACCTCGCCGGGCGGGCGATCGGGGAGCCGGAGGAGCTCCGGTTCGAGTCCGACGGGGTGGAGATCCAGGGGTGGCTGTTGACGCCGCCGGCAGGTTCGGGCGACGGGGACGCGGCCGCCGGCGACGGCGCCGACGAGCCGTACCCGCTCGCGGTCGAGATCCACGGCGGGCCGCACGCGATGTGGTCGACCGCGGGGACGATGTGGCACGAGTTCCAGACGCTCGCGGCCCGCGGCTACGCCGTCTTCTGGTCGAACCCGCGGGGCTCGACCGGCTACGGCGAGGCGTTCATGAAAGCGATCGAGCGGGACTGGGGCGCGGTCACCCTCCGCGACGTGATGGCCGGCGTGGAGACGGTCGCCGACCGCCCGGAGATCGACGCGTCGAACGCCTTCGTCACCGGCGGCTCGTTCGGCGGCTTCATGACCGCGTGGGCGGTCGGACAGACCGACTACTTCCGCGCGGCGGTCTCCCAGCGCGGCGTCTACGACCTCACCGGCTTCTACGGCTCGACCGACGCCGCCTACAAGCTCGTCGAGGGCGACTTCGACGCGGTCCCCTCCGAGGAGCCCGAGTGGCTCTGGGAGCAGTCCCCGACCGGCCACGCCGACGCGGTCGACACGCCGACCCTCCTCGTCCACTCCGAGGACGACACGCGCACCCCGATCTGTACGGCGGAGCTGTACCACCGGATCCTCCGGAAGAACGGCGTCGACACGCGGTTCGTCAGGTACCCCCGCGAGGGCCACGAGCTCTCGCGGTCCGGCGAGCCCGCGCACGTCGTCGACCGCATCGAGCGGATCGCCCGCTGGTTCGACGGCTACTCCGCGCACCACGACGCGGACCGCGCGCTCGACCGGCCCGAGGACGACGGGCTGACCGCGGGCGAGGGAGATGACGAGGCCGAGGAGTAGGCCTCTTCGCCCCGCGAAACGCTCAGCGCTCGTCGGGCTCGAACGCGTCGATGGCGTCGTGGACGTCCGTCACCCACTCGTCGAGGGCGTCGTGGAGGCGCCGCTTGGCCTCCGGGACCGGGATCGCGGTGTACTGGTAGACGTAGCCGCCGGAGTCGAGCAGCCGCCGCCGGCGCTCGACGAGCCCCTTCTCGCGCAGCGTCGACAGCGACCGGTTCACGTTCGATCGGTCCCGGTCGAGGGCGTCGGCGAGCTCCGAAACGGTGCTGCCCGGATGCTCGAGCAGCGCGAGGTACGCGCGGCTCTCGTGGTCGCGTACGCCGAAGACGCAGGAGAGGACGTGCTCGAAGGACGGGGAGGCGTCGCCGACGAGGTCCTCGATCTCGGGGTCGCTCATACGACCCGATTCACGCGCGGCGACGTTAAATGTCGGTTTCGCCGCTCGGCGGTCTCACTCCTCGGCCGCGTAGCCCATCTGGTCGATACAGCCTCGCATCCCCGACTCGTCCGCGTGTCGATGGAGGTTCGTCGGCGTGTCGCAGTGGTACGTCTCGCCGTCGTAGCGAAGGGCGACCTCGTGGGTGGCGCCCGCGACCTCGACGTCGACGAGGATCCGCCGCCCGTCGTTGAGCGCGTCGATCAGTTCGTCGACGGCCAACTCGCCCGCCTCGACCCGGAGTACCTCGCTCATGGGTTCGATTCGGCCGTCGGTGAGTTAAAAGCGACCGATGCGTCTCGGCCCGCGGTGCCCGCGTGTCCGGTGCGGCCGCGGTCGGCGGCCTCGGCGGTCGCGTCGCGCCCGCTCACGTCTTGGTCGAATCCGGTCCGCCCTCCTCGGCGGGCGGCTCGACGCCCTCGGCGGCCGCGACGTCCTCGGTCCGCTTCTCCGCCTCGACGTGCCAGCGGTCTATCTCGGACTCGTAGTCGTCGAGGACCGCCGACACCTCGCCCTTCAGTTCGTCGTCGTTGACGTTCACCTCGAAGACGAACGTCTCGCCGTCCTCGGCGCGGGCGACCTCCTGGATGTTGGCGCTGACGAGCTCGTTGTCGAAGTAGTACGGCGCCATCTGGGTCATCACGTTCCGGTAGACCGCGTCTTCCACCTTCCGGAGCGCCTTCCGGCTGGCCGAGTCGGCCGCGCGGGCGACGTGTCCGATCGACTCGCCCCAGCTCTCGCGGGCGCTCTCGGTGTCGTTCTCCTCGACCTTCTCGTAGGACTCGGTGAGCTTCTCGCCGGCCGTCTGAAGGTCGTCGCCCGGCGACTTCCCCGCGCGCTCGCCTTTCCCCTCGTCGACAGAGGCCTGCGCCGCGGTCTTCTCCGAGACGTCCTCGTCGATGCGCTCGTGGGTCTTCGGGCGCCACTCGTCGAACTCGTAGTAGGCGTCGCCGTCGACCCCCACCTCCCGGAGCGCCAAGGCGATCCGCTCGCCGTGCTCGACGACGTCGCCCCAGTCGCCGCGCATCTTGAAGCCGGAGATGCTCTCTTCCATCGGTTGCCCCCGTTACGGAGCGAACGCGTATAAGTCTCTCCGCATTGGCGCGACTCGCCGGGGGCGGCTCGGCCGTCGGGCCCGCGGTGGGGGACTACTTCCCGTACGCGACTCGGCGCGCGAACGCGTCGAGCCGCTCCTTGAGGTCGCCGAGGTAGCCGGCGGGGGAAACACGCCGGACCGACGACTCGTCGACCTCGATCCGATCGCCCCGGAACGGATCGCGCTCGGCCCGCTCCTCCGGCGTCTGGTCTTTCGCCACCGCTCCCACGACGGTCGACATCGAACAGCGCCCGCACGCCTCCGCCTCGACGGGCTCGTCGGCGTCCGTCCGGTCGGCCTCTTCTGTCATGGTCGTTCACCGTGGGATACGGCGTCGCGGGACTTAAATCCGCGCCTCACGCGCGTGCGACGCGGGTTCGCCCCGACAGCCCGAAAATCCACGCCCCGAGCGGCGTCGCGGTGTGGTCCCTCGAGCCGGTCGCCGACGCCCTTTTTACCCGCTCCGTGGAATGTGCTCGCATGGGATATCGCGTCGTGGACGTCGACGCCGTCGAACCGGAACCGGACCGCCCCTGCGAGTGTCGAAAGCTGTCCGAACCGGGAGGGCTCGACGCCGCGGCGATCAACCGGTTCCGGGCGGCGCCCGGCGAGCAGCTGCCGCTCGCGTACCACCACCACGAGACCCAACAGGAGGCGTTCTACGTGCTCGATGGAACGCTCGCCGTCGAGACGCCGGAGCGAACCTACGAGGTCCCGGCGGACGACCTGTTCGTCGTCGACCCCGAGAGCCCGCAGCGCGCGTACAACCCCGCCGACGCCGACGGCCCGGTGACGGTGCTGGCCGTCGGTGCGCCGCCCGCCTCGGGAGACGCCGTGCCGTACGACCCGGACGACGCCGGAGCCGACGACGATGAGTGAGAACGCGACCCCCGGCGAGGCACCTCGCCGCGACCCCGAGGAGCTGCCGGCGGCGATCCGCGAGGCGGTGCCCGACTACGACGACGAGTACCTCGACCGCGTCTCCGACCGGCTGATGTACAGCTACGACCTCGACCGCGACGTCGTCGTCGACGGCGAGCGGTTCGAGATGACCGCGGAGATGCGGGTGCGCAACCAGAAGCAGTTCCTCCACCCGGCGCTGAGCTACGCGGACCACGACCTGATGGAGTACGTCTTCGCCCGTCGCGTGTCGACGCCGAGCGTCGCGGCGGTGGAGCGGCTCGTCGAGTTCGCTCACGACGTCGCCGACGAGCGGGTCGACGCCCACGAGGAGCACTACGGCACCGACGTCACCGTCGTCCTCGTCGCCGACCGGATCCCGGACGACGTCGCCGCGTTCGTCGACGGGTTCCGCGACCGCACCCTGTTGAAGTTCGGCTACTACGGCCACTACGAGGTGAACCTCGTCGTCGTCGCCCCGGAGCGAGAGGCGCTCGTCGCCAGCGAGAGCGCCGACACCGCCGCCGCCTTCCGCCTGTGGGAGCGGGTCGAGCAGCCGGACGAGGGGTTCTTCTCGCGGTTCGCGAAGCGCTTCTGGCGGTGAGGAGTCACCCGGGCAGCGGCGCTCTCGGATCGAGCCCGGTCGAAAAAAGCGGAACGCGGAGTCAGTCGTCGCTCGGTTCGGCCGCCGGCTCGCCGCCGCTCCGCACGCTCGTGATGTTGCCGTAACCGATCCACACGAGCGACAGCGCGAGGTAGATGAGGACGAACGCGAGCCCCATCTGAACGACGGCGGATATCTGTCCGCCGAGTCCCGTGACGCCGCCCTGGATGAGCTTCTGATAGAGGTTGTCCCACAGCGCGACCCACGACAGCCCGAGCACGGTGATCGTCACCATGATCGTCATCGGCACGCCGGTCGAGACGAGCTGCTTGGACTCGTCCCAGTTGGCGAGCCAGACGGTCGCGGCGAGCAGCGCCAGCGCCGCGAGCAGCTGGTTCGCGCCGCCGAACAGCGCCCACAGCGTCACCCACTCGCCGGAGATGACGAGCAGGTACGCGACGAGCGACTGGACGATCGGGTTCGTGTACCGCCCCTTCGCGAGGCTGCTGAGGTCGGTCGAGAAGCCGGTCGTCGTCCCGCTTCCTCGGGTCCCGACGATCTCCTCCATCATGTACCGCCCGAGCCGCGCGGCGGTGTCGGTCGAGGTGAGCAGGAAGCTCACCAAGACGAGCGCCATGAACGGCGCACCGAAGCTCTGCGGGATCCCGAGGCTGGTGAGGATGATCCCGCCGCCGGTCGCGAAGTTGGGCAGCGCGCCGCCGATGCCGCCGCCGGCCGCCGCCGTGGTCGCGCCGGCCACCGCGAGCGTCGAGATCGCGACGGACGCGAGCAGGCCCTCACCGAGCATGCCGCCGTAGCCGATGAGGCGGGCGTCGCTCTCCTTGTTCAGCTGCTTGGCCGTCGTCCCCGACGACACCAGCGAGTGGAAGCCGCTGATCGTCCCGCAGGCGATCGTGACGAACAACAGGGGGAACAGCGGCGTTATCCCTCTGGTCTCGATCGCGAGGTCGCTGCCGAAAAAGCCCATGTACGCCCCGATCGAGGGGTCGATGGTCAGCGGCTGGGCCGAGGTGCCCAGCAGCGTCCCGACGATGATCGCCAGCAGCGCCCCGCCGACGCCCGAGTACAGCAGGAACGACGACAGGTAGTCCCGCGGCTGGAGCAGGACCCACACCGGGAGCGCGCTCGCGAGCGTCGCGTACACGAGGATCACCGGCACCCACGCGGCGACGTTCGGCTGGAGGATGGCGCTGGTGCTCACCACCGCGCCGGGCAGCCAGGCGCCGTTCCCGAGGAACTCGAAGAGGACGATGGTCCCGGCGGGGTAGACCCCGGTCTCGACCGCCGGGAACAGCGCGAGCGGGTACTGGATCCCGAGCCAGACGCCCGCGAACACCCCGGCGACGAACACGACCGTCCCCGGGAGGAACGGGCCGTCGAGCTGGTAGAGGTAGACGCCGAACGCGAACGCCAGCGCGATGTACACCAGGCTCGCGGTCGCGGCCGACGGGAACGCGTTCAACACGATCCCGACGACCAGGGCGAACACCGCCACCACGAGGATGATGGTGAGGAACGCGAACCACAGCAGCATGTTCTTGCCGCGCTCACCGACGTACTCGCCGATGATGTAGCCGATCGACTTCCCCTCGTGTCGCATCGAGCCCGAAAGCGAGATGAAGTCGTGAACGGCCCCCATCAGCGGGTTGCCGATGGCGACCCACAGAAGCGCCGGAACCCAGCCCCAGATGGCTCCGGCGGTGATCGGGCCGACGATCGGCGCGCCGCCCGCGATGCTTGAGAAGTGATGCCCCAGTAACACCGGCTTCTTCGCCGGTACGTACTCCTGGCCGTCCTCGTACTTGTGTGCCGGCGTCTCCCGGTCGTCGTCTATCTCGACGAACCGAGAGAGGTACCGCGAGTACCCCACGTATCCCACGGTGAACGTACTGAGCACGGCGACGACGATCCAAATTACACTTGTCATAAGTCCCTGCCTCGTGGTATCGATTCACCATGTCAGACTTAAACGTTACTTTCGTTCATGATATTCGAGGTGTATACGGGGAGACCGACCGAACTCACCGCCGGAACACAGTTTTTTTTCTCCACACTCCCCGGTAAAATTCGCACTAATCGGTCGCCGATACCCCTCGCGCGCGCTCATGACGGGGCGCGCTCCGGATTCGAGCCCCTACGGCTCCACGTCCAGCGACGCGGCGACGTCGGCTAGCACGTCCCCGCGGACCTCGGTGGTGCGCGACTCTATCTCGGCGACGAGCGGTGGGTCGAACCCCTCGCGGACCTGCGAGAGGCGGTCGCGCTCGGTCTCGACCTTCTCGCGGAGGTAGCGCGCGCCGCGTCCCGTCTCGTCGTCGTCGGGCGACGGCGTGAGCTTGTTCGCCACGAGCCCGCGGACGCGCAGGTCGCGGTCGGTGAACTCCTCGATCGCTCGCGCCGTCTCGTTGACGGAGAGCTGGTCGGGGTTGAACACGAGGAAGAAGGCGGCGTCCGACCGCATCGTCTCGCCGGCGAACTCGAAGAACTCCTTGCGCTCCCGGAGCCGCTCGATCACGGGGTCGCCCTCCAACAGGCGCCGCGGCTCCGCGTCGCCGATCGCGGCCTTCTCGAACAGGTCTATCGACTGCTTCCGCTTGTACAGCAGGCGGTCGATCCAATCGCCGAGGAACTCGGGCAGCCCGAGCAGCCGCAGCGTCGACCCCGTGGGAGCGGTGTCGAACACGACGCGGTCGTACGGCTCGCTCTCCGTGCGCATCACGTCGACGAACGCGTCGAACAGCGCCGACTCGTACGCGCCCGGCGTCCCGTGGGACATCTCCAGCTGGCGGTTGATCTCGGAGACCATCGCCGCCGACACCTGCTCGGAGAGCGACTCGCGGATCTCGTCGAGGTGCCGCTGCATCTCGTCTTCCGGGTCGATCTCCATCGCGTCCAGCCCGTCGACGCCGTCGACCGACTCGGGCTCGTCGCCGAACCGCTGGTCGAACACGTCCGACACCGAGTGGGCCGGGTCGGTGGAGACGACGAGCGTCCGGGCGCCGTCGCGCGCGCAGCGGTAGGCGTACGCACACGAGACGGTGGTCTTCCCGACCCCGCCCTTCCCGCCGAAGAAGACGAACTGCTCCCCGTCGGCGGAGGCGTGAAGCTCCGTCATCAGAAGTGGTACTGCTGGCCCTTCCGCTCGATGAGGCTGTCGCGGTCCCACAGCCGCCGCTCCCACGCCTCGAACTCGTCTTCGAGGTACGGCAGCAGCTCGGCGGTGTAGTACGACACCGGCGACGGGACCCCGAACGCGTCCGGGAAACACGCCAGCATGAACTCGTCTTCGGTGTCCTCGGCCTCCTTCTCGATCTTCTCGTAGGCCGGGTGCGTGATCATCCCGTGGTACAGGCCTCGGAGCCACTCCTCGAGCGCGGCTCGGAACGCCTCGATCCGGTCGGCTACTGTCATTATTCCTCATGACGACGCTCCGGCGTTAAAAGCTATCGCGGCCGGGTCGTCGAGACGCCGATCCGCTGTCAGTCGCCGGGGCGCCGATCCGCGGGCGGGTCGCGCGCGGAGCGCGGGGCGTCAGGCGAAGCTCCCTCCGAGTTGGGCGTCAGGCGAAGCTCGCTTGTAGTTGTGCGTCAGGCGGAGCTCCCTTCGGTGAGCTCCCCCGACGCGTCGTCGGTCTCGGCCTCCTCGGCGTCGCCCAGCTCCGGTCGGTCTCCGTCGTCGGGACTCGGGCTGTGGATGTCGCTGCCGAGCGCTCCCCAGACCAGGTACAGCATCGCGGCGACCATCAGCACCGTCATCGTGACGCTGACCAGCGACACGGCGGAGGCGGACAGAACCATGTCCCGAGTTCGACGACCGCAGCCTATCAACGTATCGGCTCGGGCCGGCCCGGGGCGGGTCCGAGGAGTCGCTCGCTTCGGCGCGCCGCCCGGGGGTTGAATAGCGTCGTGTCCGATCCGGCCGTATGGACGACCGCATCCCAGTGACCGTGCTCTCGGGGGGCCTCGGCGCGGGCAAGACGACGCTCCTGAACCACCTCCTGCGGAACGCCGGCGACCGCGACCTCGCGGTCCTCGTCAACGACATGGGCGACGTCAACGTCGACGCGGAGCTGATCGCCGAGGAGTCCGAGGTCGGCGTCGGCGGCGTCACGGAGCTGTCGAACGGCTGTATCTGCTGCGAGCTACAGGACGACCTGGAGTCCGCCGTGGTCCGTCTCGCCGAGAACCGGTCGTTCGACGCGCTCGTGGTCGAGTCGTCCGGCATCTCCGAGCCGGCGCCGGTCGCGCGGCTGTTCACCGCCGAGTCGCGCGCGGCGGCCCGCTACCGGGTCGACGCGCTGGTGACCGTGATCGACACGCGGCAGTTCCTCGACGCGTTCGCTGGCGACGGGGCTCCGGAGCGGCGCGTCGACCCGGACGCCGGCGACGCGAACGGCGGGGACGCCGACCGACCGCTCTCGGACCTCCTCGTCGAGCAGGTCGAGGTGTCGAACCTCGTGGTGTGTAACAAGGCGGACCTCTGCACCGACGCGGAGGTCGACGAGGCGGTCGAGCTTGTGGGGGCGCTCCAGCCCGGCGCGGAGACTGTCGTCACGGAGTTCTCCGCGGTCGACCCCGACCGGCTCCTCGACGTCGGGCTGTTCGACGAGGGCGAACTCGGCGACCTCCCGGGCTGGAAGCGCGCGCTCGCGGACGACCACCACGGGGACGGAGAAGACGACCACCACGGGGACGGAGAAGACGACCACGCCGACCACCGCCACCCCGACGAGGTGTACGGCGTCACCTCCTTCACCTACCGCCGCCGCCGCCCGTTCCACCCCGACCGGATCGCCGCCGTCCTCCGCGACCTCCCGTCGGGCGTGGTCCGCTCGAAGGGGACGCTGTGGGTCGCCGGTACGGAGCAGCGCCAGCAGGTCGGGCAGGCGGGCCGGTCGGTCCGGGTCACCGCGCTCGGTCCGTGGATCGCCGGCGTCCCGTCGGTCGAGCGCGACATGCTCCGCTCGAACCGCCCCGGCCTCGACTGGGACGACGAGCGCGGCGACCGCCGGACGGAGTACGTCGTCATCGGCACCGAGGTCGACGAGGACGCCCTCGTCTCGCGGCTCGACGACGCGCTGTTGACCGACGCCGAACTCGCGGAGCTCGGCGACCCGGGCGTCGGGGACGACCCGGCCGACGCCGACCCCGCGCCGTTCCCGACCGAACAGGGGAGCGAGGTCGCGCTCCGGGAGCCGTAGGGCCGTTGCGAAAAGGAATCGGTCCGCCGTTCAGCAGGCGCAGCCGCTCCCGGCCGCGCGCTCGAAGCGCATCGCGTCGCCGCAGTCGGGGCAGGTCGGCGTCCCCTCGGCGTCGCGATCGAGCCCCTCGTCGTCGACGTCGACGTCGCGGACGCGGACGCCGCAGTCGTCGCACCAGTACGCCCCCTCGGAGCCGTCGTTCCCCGCGGTGCCGGGCGCCTTCTGCGTCGAGCTCGCCAGCGCGTCGGTCACCGTGTCGAAGATGCCCATACCGTAATTATCCGCATCGATCATCTTAGTCTCTCGGTGTCGTGCGATCGATTCGCACAGCCGCCTCGCGGCCCCGAGTCGCCCGCGCCGCTCGGCTCCTCACAGCAGCGGGAGCGTGAGCGCGACGAAGACGATCACCAGCCCGATACCGGCGTACAGCAGCCGCTCGAACCGGAGGCCGACCGGGAGCGTCCCGGCGTCGGCGGGCGGCGCCGACCGGACGAGCTGTCGGTACGCGAGCCACGCGACGCCCGCGAACCCACCCGCCGACGCCGCGAGCGCGACGGGCAGCGACAGCCCGTACGCGAGCCCGTAGAGCGGCCCGAACGAGAAGACGAGCGTGAACGTCAGCCCCGCGGTCACGAGGAAGGGGACCGGGTCGATCGGCTCGCCGCGGCGGTTGCGGAGGCGGGGCGCTCCGACCATGACCGCCGTACGTCCCGAACGGACAAGAGCTAAGTGGCGCACACCCGCCAGTCGGCGTATGAGCGCCGAGGGGAGCGGTGAGGAGAGCGGCGAGGAGGACGGCCCGGGAGTCCGCGAGGGCGTCGAGCGCTCCTCCGGGGACCCCAAGGTGTTGCTCACGATGAACGCCGTGCTCTCGACGTGGTTCGCCTGGATGGTCGTCTGGGGACTCGACTTCCTCGGCGCGGCGTCGCTCACCGCGGTCAACGTCGCGACGCTGGCGATAATTCTCTTCGGCGTGACGTACGTGGTCGCGCTCCGGTAACGGTCCACCCGCGTCGCGTCGGTCTCTCGCCCGCCGACCGTGCGATTCGCCACATTTTAAGCCCGTTCCGGTCGGGATTCCGGACAATGACGATCGAAGACCGAGACGACGCGTACCTCATCACGCACGCGCTGGCGACGGACACCCTCTCGCGGCTGCGCGACGTCGAGACCGAGCAGGTCGCGTTCCGAAAGGGCCTGGTGAAGCTCGGCCGCATCTGCGGCTACGAGATCATCGACGGCGCCATGGAGACCGAGTACGTCCCGGTTCAGACCCCGCTCGAGGAGACGACGGGCGAGCGCGTGAAGGGGCTCGACGACGTGGTGATCATCAACGTCCTCCGCGCCGCGACCCCGTTCGTCGAGGGGCTGTTGAAGGCGTTCCCCCGCGCGAAGCAGGGCGTCATCTCCGCCGGGCGCGACGAGGCGGCCGGGATGACCGCGGACGGCGAGTTCCCGATCAGCATCGACTACGTGAAGCTCCCCGAAATCCGACCCCGAGACACCGTGATCGTCGCGGACCCGATGCTCGCGACGGGGTCGACGATGGTCGCCGTCCTCGACCACGTCCTCGACGAGGCCGACGACTTCGAGGACCTGTTCGTGCTCTCCGCGGTCTCGGCGCCCGCCGGCCTCGTCCGCGTGAGCGAGGCGGTCCCCGAGGCGGACCTGCTGACCGTCGCCATCGACGACCACCTCGACGACGACGGGTTCATCGTCCCCGGCCTCGGCGACGCCGGCGACCGGGCGTTCCGGACGGTCTAAGCGGCCGCGTCCCCGCCCGGGCGCCCCGACTCCGTCGACGTACTTTTAAGAGCCGTCGCCGCGACCGGTACGACATGAGCGACGCGCCGACGACCGAGCCGTGCGACGCCTGCGGCGACGCCACGACGGACGCGCTCGCGCGCACCGTCCGGCTGAGCGTCGACCGGGCGAACATCGACACCCAGCGCCTCTGCCCCGACTGCTTCGCCGACTGGATCCAGCGCTACCAGGACCGCCTCGGCTCCGGCGGCGACGAGGGCGACGAGAGCTCGGAGATCATCGTCGACTGAGGCCCCCGGCCGGACCGGGGAGATCCCGCGACCGGCCGAACACCTTCGTTTCGGGCGGCAACGTCCGTTCCGACCGCCCGTCTTAAGCCGCGGCGGAACGGAGTTCGACGTAATGGACCTCGCCATCGACGCCGCGGCCCCGGCGGCGCCAGACTGCGCCGCCGACGGGACGTGGCTCGCCTGTATCGCGTGCGACGAGACGTTCGCGCCGTTCGAGGCGGTTCGGTACACCTGCGACGACTGCGACGGCCTGCTCGAAGTCCGGTACGCCGACCCGCCGACGTTCGACGAGTTCGGCGCGGGCGCGCCCTCCGACGGCCCCGACCGCGGCGTCTGGCGCTACCGCGAGGCGCTCCCCTTCGACCTCGGCGTCACCCTCCCCGAGGGCGACACCCCGCTCCACCGCGTCCCGCGCATCGAGGAGGCGGTCGGCGTCGACGCGCTCCGGATCAAACACGAGGGGATGAACCCCACCGGCTCGTTCAAGGACCGCGGGATGACCGTCGGCGTCCGCGTCGCGAAGGAGCTCGGCGTCGGCGCGCTCGCGTGCGCCTCGACCGGCAACACGTCGGCCGCGCTCGCCGCGTACGGCGGGCGCGGCGACATGGAGACGCTCGTCCTCCTCCCGGCCGGGAAGGTCGCCGCCGGGAAGGTCGCGCAGGCGAGCCTCCACGGCGCGCGCATCCTGGAGGTCGACGGCAACTTCGACGCCTGTCTCGACATCGTCCAGGAGCTCGCCGCGCGCGGCGAGGCGTACCTGCTCAACTCGCTGAACCCGTTCCGCCTGGAGGGCCAGAAGACGATCGGCTTCGAGGTCTTAGAGGAGTTCTACGCCGATTACGGCGCGTTCCCGGACCGGATCGTCCTCCCCGTCGGCAACGCGGGCAACACCTCGGCGCTGTACAAGGGGTTCCGCGAGCTCGTCCAGTCGGGCGCGCTCGCCGTCGACGAGGTCCCCAAGCTCACCGGGGTCCAGGCCGAGGGCGCCGCGCCGATGGTCGAGGCGATCGAAGAGGGGAACGACGAGATCCGGCGCTGGGAGGACATCGAGACGCGCGCGACCGCGATCCGCATCGGCAACCCGGTCAACGCTCCGAAGGCGATCCCCGGCATTCGCAACACGAACGGCACCGCCGTCGCCGTGAGCGACGACGAGATAACCGCCGCGCAGCGCCACCTCGCCAGCGAGGGCGTCGGCGTCGAGCCCGCGTCCGCGGCGAGCCTCGCCGGCCTGAAGAAGCTCCGGCGCTCCGGCGTCGTCGACGACGACGAGCGGGTCGTCTGCCTCACCACCGGCCACCTCCTCAAGGACCCCGACGCCGCCTACGAGGCCGGCGGCGATCCCGAGCCCGTCCCGAACGACGCCGACGCGGTCCTCGACCACATCAGAGGGTAACCGCCGACTGCGGCTTCGGATTCGGATCCGGACTCCGATTCGTGCTCGGCGCCCACGCTTGACGCTCGACGTTCGACCCTTGACCCTCGACGCTCGGGCGTCCCACCGCGCCGGGCCAGCTATCATATACACAAGCACATACACAAACACGAGATGCCAACGAAAACGATCGGCGTCCGCGAGGAGGTGTACGAGCGGCTTCGCGCCCGGAAGCGCGACGACGAGAGCTTCACCGACCTCATCGATCGGCTGATCGACGAGAGCGAGGGGGACTGGCGCGACGGGTTCGGGTCGCTGTCGACCGCGGAGACCGACTCGCTCCGCGAGGCCGCGAGGCGGTCGCGGGAGCGGTTCGACGAGTCGGCGGGCACCCGACAGGCCGCGGCGATCGATCGGATGGCGGACGCGGGCGACGACGAGCCTCCGGACGGCGGCGCTGCCGCCGACACGAGCGACGACGGCACCGACGCGAACGATGTCGATTCCGATGAGACGAACGACGCCGACGGAGGATCGGCGTGACCCGGTACCTGCTCGACACCACGCTCCTGATCGACTACCTCGCCGGTACCGACGCCGTTCGGGAGTTCCTCGAAGCCCACGAGGACGGCGAGTTCGCGACGACCGCGATGAACTACAAGGAGGTCGCGGTCGGGCGGCGCCTCGACGGCGACTTCGACCCCGAGCGGCTCGCAGCCGCGTTCGCGTGGCTCGACGTGGTGCCGATCACGGGCGAGCACGCCCTCGCGGCGGGCGCGTTCGAGGCGGACCCGTACCGCTCCGACGACCACACGAGGCGGGCCGTCGACGCGGCGACCGCGGACCTGCTCATCGCCGGAGTCGCCGACGCGGAGGGAATGACCGTCGTCGCGCGGACCGTCGACGACTTCGAGCCGTTCGTCCCGGTCGCCGCGTACTGACCCCGACTACTCGTCGGGCCGCTCGTCGGCGCCGTCCAGCGTGATCTCGGTGATCTCCACGATCCGGTCGTCCGCGAGCAGCGTCTCGATCGCGGCGTCGGGGACCGCCGAGTCGAGGTTGTAGACGGTGAGCGCCTCGCCGCCCTGCGTCTCGCGGCCGTTGAACATCCCGGCGATGTTCACGTCGTGGTCGCCGAGGACGGTCCCGATCAGCCCGATGACGCCCGGCTCGTCGGTGTTGCGCGCGACGAGCATGTGGCCGTAGGGGACCGCGTCGACGCGGAACCCGTCGATCCGGACGATGCGGGCGTCCTCGCCCGCGAACAGCGTCCCCTCGACCGCGATCTCGTCGTCGCCGTTGCGGACGGTGACGCGGACGAGGCTCTGGAAGTCCTCGGTCTGTCGGGTCTTCGACTCGGTCACCTCGATGCCGCGCTCCTCGGCGAGCCGCGGCGCGTTGACGGCGTTCACCTGCCACTCCAGCGGCTCGAAGACGCCCTTCAGCGCGCTCGCGGTGACGAGGTCGACGTCCTCCGCGGCGATGTCGCCCTCGTAGGTCGCCTCGACCTCGGTGATCCGGCCGTCGAGCAGCTGCGCGGCCACCTTCCCGGCGGTCTCGGCCACGTCGATGTACGGTTCGATCCGCGGGAACGCGCTCTCGTCGACGGAGGGGGCGTTGAGCGCCGTCAGGACCGGCTCGTCGTTGAACGCTGCCAGCACCGCCTCCGCGGTGTCGACCGCGACGTTCTCCTGGGCGGCCTCCGTCGAGGCGCCGAGGTGCGGGGTCAAGACGATGTCATCGACGTCGAGCAGCGGTGAGTCCTCGGGGAGCGGCTCCTCCGCGAAGGAGTCGAGCGCGGCGCCCGCGAGGACGCCGTCGTCGACCGCCGCGGCGAGCGCGTCCTCTTCGACGATGCCGCCGCGGGCGCAGTTGATCAGGTAGCCGCCTTCGAGTTGAGCCAGCTCGGCCTCGCCGATCATCCCCTCCGTCTCGGGGAGGAGCGGGGTGTGGATCGTCGCGAAGTCGCCGGCCGCGAGCGCGTCGTGGAGGTCCTCGACGAGCTCGGCGCCCATGCGGTCGGCGCGCTCCTCGGAGATGTACGGGTCGTAGACGACGAGGTCCATCCCGAGCGAGTCGAGCCGCTTCGCGACCTCCTGGCCGACGCGGCCGAGGCCGACGATGGTGAGCGTCTTGTTGTTCACCTCGGTGCCGAGGAACTCGCCTTTCGCCCACTCGCCGTCGACGAGTCGCCCGTGCGCCTGCGGGATCGAGCGCGCGACGGCGAACGTCATCGCGACGGTGTGTTCGGCGGCGGCCCTGACGTTGCCGTCGGGCGCGTTCGCGACGATGACGCCGTGGTCGGTGGCGGCCTCGATGTCGATGTTGTCGACGCCGATGCCGGCGCGGCCGACGATGACGAGGTCGGAAGCCGCCTCGAAGACGGCCTCGTTCACGTCGGTTCCGGACCGCACGATCAGCGCGTTGGCGTCGGCAACGGCGTCGAGCAGCGCGTCGCCCTCGGCCTCGTAGTCGGTAACGACCTCGTGGCCGGCGTCTCGGAGTCGGTCCAACCCCGGATCCGCGATGGGGTCGGTCACGAGTACCTTCATGTCGAAACGGACCCGCGGCGCGGGGTTAACGCTTTCCGAATCGCGCCGTTTTGCCGCCCGGTCGGATCCGCGCTCGTGAATATCGATCCCCCTTTCGTCGACGGAGAATGCGCGTTCGTGGGTACCCTCGCCGGTGGTGGCCCTTTTATACCCGCCGCACGTGACGGCACGGAGTTCACGATCGCGGTCGCCGGCGCCGAGAGGCACGCGCTCCGCGGCTCCCGGATCGGCGTCCCGACCGACGCCCGCGGTGACCGCACACACATAACCCAACATACATGAGCCTCGGACGGGTCCCACGAGGTACGTTTCCGATCATGATGAGCCGTTGGACGTGTGGCCGGTGTGGGTTCGTCGCGTGGACGCGGGACCGCTCCGAGATGCGCGAGGTGACAGGATCACACCTGATCGCGCACCACTCGGACGCGCTCTCCACGTCCGACTTCCGCGTCAGCTGGGACTGCCCGTACTGCGCCACCGCCAAGACCGCCTACGACACGGACGGCGCGGTGGCCGAGTTCGAGGCGCACCTCCACGACCACGTGACCGACCGCGTCGCGGACGGCGTTCACGTCGCCGATCACGTCGACTGGAACGGCGTCGTCCGGGTCGACGCCTCGGCCGTCGGCGACGAGGCCGACGCGCTCAGGGCGCACTTCCACGGCGCCGCCGGGCTCGTCGTCGCCGTGACGCCCACGCCGGAGCGGCTGGTCCGCGCGCTCGACGAGCGACTCTCCGCGTGGCCCCGCCGGACGGTGATCGTCAGCACCGGCGAGTACGACTTCGAGGCGACGCCGGACGTCGACTTCGCGGGCGTCGACGTCGAAATCGTCGAACTCGATCCCCGGCTCTCTCCCGACGACGTCGGTGAGACCGTCTCGCGCATCCTCGACGCCAACCACGAGCCGGGCGAGCGCGTCTCGCTGGAGGTGAGCGTCTTCGGCCAGATCGTCGCCGCCTTCGACGTCGAGCGCGCGGTCGCGTTCGTCCGCATGCTCGCCGCACGCCTCGTCGACGCGGGAGGCGTGTTACAGCTGTACGTCGACGCCGACGCGGACCGGAACGTCGCCACGGTCCTCAACTTCCTCGACGAGACGATCGACCTGACGGTCGCGGTCGACGACGACCGGTTCGTCCGTCGGTCGTAGTCGCGGCGCCCGACGCCCCCCGCTGACCCGTCTCCGCTACCCCTCGTTACGCTCCGTGTAGTCCGCCGGCCAGCGGACGTACACGTACTCGACGTGCCGGTCCGCGGCCGTCTCGACGACCGCGCGCTTGAACCGTCGCAGCACCGCTCGAGCGCGCTCGCGGGCGTCCTCGGCGGCGGTCTCGTCGCTCGCGAGCTCCCGGAGCCTCCGCTCGACGTCGACGCCGAGGGCCGATCGGTTGTCGTCCGTCGCGTCGCTCTCCGCCCCGACTCCCTCGTCTGACTCGTTCGCGACGATCCGCGGCAGGTACGCCGCCGCGAGGTCCGCCACCAGCCGGTCGCGGTGGTCGAGCGCGTCGATCAGCCACTCGACCGAGGCCGACCGGTCGGTCGCGGTCGGGTCCGCGGCCTCGATCAGTTCGCAGCACAGCCACGCCGCGTACCGCCGCGTTTCGGCGTCGATGCTCGCTCCCGCCTCGGCCGATGCGCTTCCGCCCGCCCCGCTCCGGTCCGCTCCGCTCTCCTCGGCCCCGATCTCGTCCGGTCCGGGTCGCTCGCTCGCCGTTCGCTCGGCGGCGACCGCGCGGAACGCGGCGAGCGGGCCGTCGCCATCGAAGGGGCGCTCCGTCAGGAGCCGGTCGCGCACGTCGCCCGCCGACACCGCGCCCGCCCTCGCGATCACCGTCGTAATCGACGCCGCGGCGGCCCGACGAACCCGCTCCGCGGGGTCCCGCAGCGACCCGATCAACACGCCGGCGGCGTCCCGCCGGTCGAGCGCTCCGAGCCGGCGGACGACCGTGAGCCGGAGCCGCTCGTTCCCTCGCCGCGCCGCGAGCGCGAGCAGCTCCGTCGCGTCGTCGCTGTCCATCGCGACGAGCGCGTCGGCCGCGGCGCCGCGAACGAGGTCGTTCGGCGCGTCCACCAGCGGGCGGACGGCGTCGACCCGCTCGCCGCCGACGCGGGCGTATCCCCTGACGGCTCGGGCTCGGACCCGCGCGTCGCCGTCGTCGAACGCCTCTCGGAATCGGGGCGCGTCGCCCTCGTCCCCGACGACGGCCAGCCCGGTCGCCCCGACCATCCGGTACGCGGCCCGGTCGTGCTCTACCCACCGGGCGAACGCCTCGGCGACCCGCCCCCGCGTCGCCCGTCTGCCGTCCCCCGTGCCGCCGGCGCTCCGCCGTTCGGCGATCCGCCGCGCCAGCCGGTCGACGTGGTCGTCATCGTGGAAGTACAGCGACTCGATCGCCGCCGCACGGACCGCCTCGTCGGGGTCGTCGAGGGCGGCCCCGAACAGCGCCTCGACGATCCGATCCTGCTCGGCGCTCATCGAGCCGGAGGGGTTGCCGAGCGCCTCGGCCGCCTCGCGACGCGTCGACGCGTCGAACCGCCGGCCGAGTCGCGCCAGCATCGGGGGGCCGTCGCCGCGGTCGCTCCGCTCGGCGGCGCTGGCGCTGCGATCGCCGCGTTCGGCGCCGCCGGCGCTCCCCGCCGACTCCGCGGTCTCCTCGGTTCCCGGCCCGTCGTCCATCTGTGAATCGCTCACCGATCCGGTACGTTAAACGTACGCCCGCGGCTATCACCGGTGAGAATTCGCCCCGTCCCGCGAGCCGGAGCCCGTCACTCGAGTTCGAACTCCCGCACGGTCTCGTACTCCGGGCCGGACGCGGTCAGCGTCGATTTCATCAGTCGGACCTCGTCGACCGAGCACGACCCGACCTCGACCTCCCCGTCGTCGAGCGCGTCCCGGACCGCCTCCGCCCCGGCCGCGTTCTCCACTCTGGCCAGCGTGACGTGCGGCGTGAACGCGTGGTCGGCGGGATCGACGCCGAGCGCGGTCGTCTCCGCCTCGAGGGCGCGGTGAAGCGCGGTGAGGTCGTCGCCGCCGCGCTCGATCCCCGCCCAGACGACGGACACGTAATCTCGGTTCGGGAAGACGCCGAGACCGCCGACCGCGCAGTCGAACGGCGCGACGCCCGCGCGGTCGACCGCCCGCTCGCCGGCGGCGATCACGTCGTCGAGGGCGGAGTCGTTCGGGCTGTCGTCCTCGTCGCCCCTCGCGACGTCGCCGAGGAACTTCAGCGTCACGTGCGCCTGCTCGGGATCGACCGGGTTCACGCCGTGGGCGTCCGCGAACGGGGCCTGTGCCGCCGCGACGCCGGCCGCGAGGGACTCCGGGAGGTCGACGGCGAAGAACGCGCGCATCTCGATTGCGGGGTCGGCCCAGCGACGGATACGGCTTGGGGTGGCCGAGCCGGCAAGCCACACGTAAATACTCCCGTATCAGTCCGGCACCAAACCCACCACGGGCGCGGTCGTAGTCACCGTCGATGGCCCCCACCGACTCCGCGCGGCCGGAATCGACTCCGGAGCGTCGGACCCCGGAGCGTCGAGCACCGAGCGTCGTCCGCCTGGACGACGGCCGCCGGATCGCGTACGCGACGTACGGCCCTCCAACCGGCGATCCGCTCGTCTTCTTCCACGGGACACCCGGGTCCCGCCGACTGGGGGCGCTCCTCGAACCGGCGGCGCAAGCGAACGACGTCCGCGTCATCGCGCCCGACAGGCCCGGCTACGGTCGGTCCTCGCCGCACCCGGGCCGGACCGTCGCCGACGCCGCCGCGTCCGTGCGGCCCGTCTTGGACGACGCGGGCGTCGAGAGTGCGCCTCTCGTCGCGTTCTCCGGCGGGGCTCCCTACGCCCTCTCGACGGCGGCGACGGCGGGCGAGCGGGTCACCGGCGTCGACCTCGTCGCCGGGGCGACGCCGCCATCTTTCACCGACGACACGCCGGCGGTACAGCGGTTGCTGACCGGCCTCGCGTCCGCGACGCCCTCGGTCCTCGGGGCGCTGTTCCGCGGACAGGCGTGGGTCGCGGACCGGGCGGACCCGTCGTTCGTGGTCGGGCAGTACGCCGCGGACGCGGACGCCGTCCCCGACGACGTCGCGGCGACGGTGAAAGCGGACTTCCTCGCGGCGTTCGAGCGTCACCGGAGCGGCGCGGTCACCGAGTTCCGCGACGCGGGGGCCGACTGGGGGATCGATCTCGACGCGGTCGACATCCCGGTGCGCCTGTGGCACGGGACGGCCGACGCCAACGTCCCGATAGCCGGGGCGGAACGACTGGCCGAGGCGCTCCCGACCGCCGACCTCCGCGCCCTCGACGGCGCGGACCACCTCGGGACGCTCCTCCGGGCTGCTCCCGAGGCGCTGGCGCGTCCCGGTTGACCGCTCCGGCCCGCTCCCCCTCCCTGTCCCCGCTGACCGCTCCGGCCCGCTCTCCCTCCCCGTCCCCGCTGACCGCTCCGGCCCGCTCCCCCTCCCTGTCCCCGCTGACCGCTCCGGCCCGCTCTCCCTCCCCGTCCCCGCTGACCGCTCCGGCCCGCCCCACGTCTCGAACCCGTGCCGAACCCGCGCCGAACCATGCGGATTGATGTGTGGGAGGGTCGAACGGCGAGCGACCGCCGAATGAAACGGATCAGGTTCTCGGCCGCCTACCCGGAGCGGCTCCGCCACCCCCTCCACCGATCGATCGTCGGCGAGTCCCCGATTTCGCGCGCGGAGCTGCTGATGTGGAGTCCGACGGCGGACGCGACGACGCTGCTCTGGTTCGACGGCGACCGCGACGCGACGACCGCCGCCGTCGAGGCGCTCGACTCGCTGGTCGCGAGCAGCCTCGTGAGCGACGCGGACGGGACCTACGCCTTCCTCCGACAGGACGAGTACGAGTTCCCGGCGGCCCTCCTCGACACCGTCGCGGCGTCGCGGGTGATCTTCCTCCCGCCGGTCGTCTTCCGCGAGTCGGGCGACGTGCGGTTCGAGGCGGCGGGCGCGACCGCGGCGCTCAGCGCGTTCCACGACGACCTCGCGGCCCTCGCGGACCTCACCATCGAGCGGGTCCACGAGTTCGAGCGCCGGCGGACGCCGTCGCGGCTGACCGACCGACAGCGCGCGGCGCTTGAGACGGCGGTCTCGGTGGGGTACTACGAGGTGCCCCGCGAGGGGACCGTCGCGGACGTCGCGGCCGCGCTCGACTGCGCGACGAGCACCGCCGGCGAACTGCTCCGCAAGGCGGAGGCGGCGGTCGTCGAACGCGCCGTCGAGTCGGCGTGACGGCGTCCGCCGCGAGGGAGCAAACCGCGGCTACAGCCGTTCCCGAAGCGTGTCGGCGGTCGCGTCGCCCACGCCGTCGACGTCGGTGAGGTCGTCCCGGGAGGCCTCGCGAACGCTCTCGACCGACCCGAACCGCCGGAGGAGCCGGCGGCGAGTCTCGGGGCCGACGCCGGGCACGTCGTCGAGGACCGTCGCCACCTCGTCGCGGACGGTCTGGTGGTAGGAGACCGCGAAGCGGTGCGCCTCGTCGCGCACGCGCTGGAGCAGGTGGAGCTCGGGGGCGTCGTCGTCCCAGCGGCGGGTGCCCGTCGGGGTGACGACCAGCTCCTCGGCCTTCGCGAGCGCGACGACGGGGGGGTCCCACCCGGTCTCCGCGAGCGCGTCGCGGGCGGCCCCCAGCTGCCCTTCGCCCCCGTCGATCAGGAGGAGGTCGGGGTCGGGTCGGTCGTCCTCGCCGGCGAGCGCGCGCTCCGCGCGCCAGCGGATCAGCTCGCGCATGTTGGCGTAGTCGTCGTTGCGCTCGGTGAGCTTCTTCCGGCGGTAGTCCGCGGTCTCGGCGCTCCCGTCGACGAAACAGACGTCGGAACCGACCACGGCGGTCCCCTGCGCGTGGCTCACGTCGAACCCCTCGATCCGCTCGGGGCGGGCGATCCCGAGCCGGTCCCCGAGCGCGCCCACCGGGTCGTCGCGGCCGCCGCGCTTCCGGGCGTTCTTCAGCGCGAGCTCGACGAGTTTCGCCTCGCGGCCGGCGCCCGGGACCCGGACCGCGACGCCCTCGGCCTCCAGCCAGTCGACCACGTCCGAGTCGGACGGTCGCTCCGCCAAGAGGACCGCGTCGGGGAACTCGCGCTCGGCGTAGTACTGCGCGAGGAACGCGGCGAGGACGGCGGCGGGGGTGTTGGCGTCGGCGGAGTCGCCGCGGCCGTCGTCGCCGGTCGATCCCCCGTCCACCGCCGCCGCGTCGAGCCGGTGTCGGCTCCGGTCGACGAGCTGGCCGCGCTCGCTGTGGAGCCGGGCCACGCGGGCCGTGTCGCCCTCGACCGCGGCCGCCAGCACGTCGACGGTGCGGTCGTCGGTGCGGTCGCTGACGGCCTCGCCGCCCTCGCCGTGGAACGCCTCGACGGCTTCGAGCCGGTCGCGGAGGTTCGCGGCGCGCTCGAACTCGTTCGCCTCGGCCGCCGCCTCCATCCGCCGCCGCAGCGGGTCCGCGAGCGCGCCCGTCTCCCCCTCGAAGAAGCGCCGCGCGGCGGCGACGTCCTCGGCGTAGTCCTCGGGCGATATCTCGCCGGTGCACGGCGCCGAGCAGATGCCCATCTCGTAGTCGAGGCAGGGGCGGTCGCGCCCGTCGTACTTGTGGTCCGAGCAGCCGCGGAGGCCGTACACCTCCCGCACCGCCTTCACCACGGTCTCGACGCGCCCCACGTCGGTGAACGGACCGTACGCGACCGCGCCCGCCTCCGGATCTCGAGTCACCTCGATCCGGGGCACCTCGTGGTCGGAGAAGGCGACCAAGGGGTACGACTTGTCGTCCTTCAGCCGGACGTTGTACCGGGGACGGAGCCGCTTGATGAGGTTCGCCTCCAGCAGCAGCGCCTGCGTCTCCGTGTCGGTGACCGCGAACTCGATCCGGTCGGCGCGCTCGACCATCCCGCGGATCCGCCCCGAGCGGGGGTCCGCGTACGACCGCACCCGGTCCCGGAGGTCGAGCGCCTTCCCGACGTACAGCGTCGTCTCGCCCGCCCGGAACTGGTAGACCCCCGGCTCGGTCGGGAGGTCTCGGGCCCGCTCGCGCACCGCGTCGGCGTCCATCGCTCTCGGACCGACGTAACCGCCGAACGCGTTTGAACGCTGCGGGCCGCGGCCTCCCTCCGGCTCACCGTCCCCCGAGACCCGCCGTCACCCCCGATTATCAGTTGCGAACACTGGGGCGCGCCGTTTATAATCCAGGTTCAGAGAGTTAAAGTAGACTATGACGGGACTTCGCGAGCGTCTGCGGAGCGTGTTCGGGCGGGGGGGCGACTCCCGGTCGGTTCCCGACGGCGGCGTCGTCGTCGAGGACTCGCCGGGAGCGGACGCCGTGACGGCCGCGGCCGACGAGTCCGGCGCCCCGGCCGACGGGGCGCACAGCGTCACGGAGGCGGACGGCGCGGACCGGAGCGGCACCCTGGCCGGCGCCGGCTTCGCCGAGGCGTTCAACGCCACGGGGGTCCCGACGTTCATCCTCGACACCGAGGGGAACGTCGCCGAGTGGAACGAGTCGATCGCGGCGCTCACGGGCGTCGACCGCGGGGACGCCCTCGGTCACGGCTACGCCTCGGAGCTGTTCTACCCCGACGGTCGGCGCGCCGACACCCTCGCGGACAAGGTGCTCGACGCGCCCGAGACCGCCGACGAGGCCTACGACCTCGAACGGTGCGGGAGCGCCCGGACCCGCTACCGCGACACGAGCACGATGGTCGACCGACACGGCGACGAGAAGCACATCGAGTTCACCGCGACGCCGATGTACGACGGCGACGAGCTCGTCGGCGTGACGGAGGTCGTTATCGACCGGACCGAGAACGTCAACGAGCGGGAGGCGACGGCGGAGCTGGTCGCCGAGATCCGCACCACGGCCGAGGCGATCGGGGAGGGGGACTTGGAGGCCCGCGCCGTCTGCCGCGAGGAGTGCGAGATCCTCGACGAGGAGCTGTTGAGCGTCATCGATGTCGTCAACCGGATGGCCGAGAACCTCGAGGACCTCTCCGAGAGCGTTCACGAGAAGGCGCGCGACCTCGACGCGACGGTCGAGGAGGCGAGCGCCGCGGCCGCCGACATCGCCGAGAACGTCGACGAGCAGAACGAGCTCTTAGAGGAGAGCGTCTCGGAGATGCAGTCCTTCTCCGCCGGGATGGAGGAGGTGGCCGCGACGGCCGACGAGGTGGACACCGCCGCGGTCGCGGCCGCCGACGCCGCCGACGAGGGGCTCGACGCCAGCGAGGACGCCCGCGAGGCGACCGAGGACGTCGTCGAGATCGGCGACGAGCTCGTCGAGAGCGTCGGCGCGCTCTCCGAGCGCATGGACGACATCGAGGAGGTGATCGAGGTCATCTCCGACGTGGCCGAGCAGACGAACCTGCTCGCGCTCAACGCCAACATCGAGGCCGCCCGCGCCGGCGAGGGCGGCGACGGCTTCGCGGTCGTCGCCGAGGAGGTGAAGAAGCTCGCGGACGAGACCCGCGGCTACACCGAGGAGATCACGGAGAGCCTCGACAAGCTACAGGCGCAGTCCGCGGAGACCACGACCGCCGTCGAGCGCTCTCACGAGCGGATCGAGGACGCGGGCACCGAGATCGAGACGGTTCTCGACTCGCTCGAGGAGATCGCCGACGCGGTCGACGAGGCGGCCGCGGGCGTCGCGGAGGTCGCGCGCACTACCGACGACCAGGCCGCGACCGTCGAGGAGCTCACCTCCTCGCTGGAGGCGGTCCGCGAGCGCTCCGACCGCACGGAGGACGCGACCGATCGCATCGTTGACGCCACCGACGACCAGGAGGCGGCCGTCGACGAGCTGATCGCCCGCGTCGAACGGCTCGACGCGCGGTAACTCCGTCCCGTTCTGGTCCGTCCCGTCCCGTTCTGGTCCGTCCCGTCCCGTTCTGGTCCGTCCCGTCCCGTTCTGGTCCGTCCCGTCCCGTCCCGAACCCCGACGCGTTTCGCCCCTGTTCTCCCGTCCTCGGCCGTCCGCTTCTCCTGTCCCGCCGAACGTTTAACCCCGCTCAACCCCCAGAAATCGTATGTCCGTTACGCCGCCAGGACCGCTCGGCGACCCCCTGTTCGGGAACGGTCGCCAGTTCGCGGACGACCCGTTCGGCTTCCTGCGCGCCTGCGCCGACAGCTACGGCGACGTGGTGCGACTGAACCTCGGCCCGAGAGAGACCTACCTGCTCACGAACCCCGCCGACGTCGAGCGCGTCCTCGTCGCGGACGCCGAACGCTACCGCAAGCCGCAGTTCGACGACGCGATGGACACGCTGCTCGGCGACGGTCTCCTCATGAGCGAGGGGGAGACGTGGAAACGCCAGCGGAAGCTGGCGAACCCCGCCTTCCACAACCGCCGGATCGGCGCGCTCGCCGGCGTGATGGCCGACCACGCCGAGTCGCACGTCGCCGACTGGGACGGCGGCGACGTCGTCGACCTCCAACTGGAGCTGGCCCGGCTCACCGTGCGGATCATCGTCACGGCGATGTTCGGCGCCGACATCTCCGACGAGGAGGTGAAGACGGTCCAGGAGAACCTCGAACCCCTCGGCGCGCGCTTCGAGCCCGACCCCCGCCGGTACCTGATCCCGGACTGGCTGCCGACCCGCGAGAACCGCGAGTTCGACGCCGCCATCGACACGCTCGAATCGGTGATCGACGACATCGTCGCCCGCCGCCGTGGCACGGAGCGCGACCCGAGCGTCGACCCCGCCGGCCCCGACGGGACCGGCGTCCGCGGGCCGCCCGGCGACCCCGACGCCGACCTCCCGATGGACCTGCTCTCCGTCCTGCTCCGCGCCCGCGACCGCGGCGAGCAGACCGACGAGAACCTCCGCGACGAGCTGGTGACGATGCTCCTGGCCGGCCACGACACCACCGCGCTCGCGCTCACCTACGCCTTCTACCTCCTCTCGAACCACCCGGCGGCCCGCGAGCGGGTCGCCGGCGAGGCCGATGCGGTCGTGAGCAGCGGCCCCCTGACCGCGGGCGCCGTCCGCGACATGGAGTACACCGAGCGCGTCCTCAACGAGTCGATGCGGCTCTACCCGCCCGTCTACACGCTGTTCCGCGAGCCGAAGCTCGACGTGAAGCTCGGGGGATACCGGGTCCCCGAGGGCTCCGCGCTGATGGTCTCTCAGTGGGTGATCCACCGGTCCGACCGCTGGTACGACGACCCCGAGGCGTTCGACCCGGACCGCTGGACCCCGGAGCGCCGGAGCGAGCGACCGCGGTTCGCCTTCTTCCCGTTCGGCGGCGGCCCGCGCCACTGTATCGGGAAGGCGTTCTCGCTACTGGAGGCGAAGATCATCCTCGCGACGGTCTGCTCGCGGTTCGACCTGGACTACGAGGGGCCGAGCCTCGCCCTGCGCGGGTCGCTGACGATGCACCCGGACCACCCGGTGCCGATGCGGATCCGCGAGCGCTGAGGGATGACCGACGACGAGGCGGCGTCGTACTGCGCTCGCTGCGGCGAGCCCCTCTCGCGTGGGCTCGTCGCGGGCCAGCAGCGCGCCTGCTGTCTCAACGCGACTCCCATCGCCGGCGTTTGTCCGACGCACGGCCCGGTGGGGCCGCACCACGCGGTCGACGAGCTGAGTGAGAGCGACGGGACGTAGGCGGCCTCGACCGTCGCTCATTTATAAACTACCACCCTTGTGGTCGGCGCGTGCCTCCGAGCGCCCCACGGGCGCGAGGAGCACGCGCGAGGGAGTCAGCCGGCCGGAGCGAAGCGGAGGCCGGCTGACGAGGCTGGGGAGGTGTGAGGCTGTAGTGGCGTGCGGTCGGGCGGGATCCAAAGGGGCAGCCTCCCGGCTGGGGCTTTGGAGATGTTCACCGCCGATCTACGATTTCTCATTTATAAATAAGCGGCTGGCGTTTTGAAACACGCACCGTCGATCGGCCGTCTGCCGGTTATCTGTCGCCCCCGATATCGAAAACGAGTGAGATGCGGTCGTCGGCGTAACTGTTATTCGTACACAATTTCAACACAGACGTATGTCAGAAGCGAGTTCGTCGCCGGAGAAGACGACGGTCAACATCCGAATGACGGAGTCGTTCCTCGCCGACGTCGACGCGACGTGGAAGGACCTCGGATACAATAGTCGGAGCGAGTTCGTGCGCGACGTGCTCCGCGACGCGGTGAAACACCCGGAGTTCGATCGCGCCGACCTCAAGGCGGTCGCCGCGAGCGAAGTCGACATCCAGCAGGGCCGCACCCGCGACAGCGACGCGATCAAAGCCGAGTACGGTAGCGACGGCGACGGCGATCGATGAGCGACGGGTGGGACTGGCGGTTCACCGACCGGTCGGAGCGACAGCTTGCGGCGCTCGACGACCACGCCCGCGACCGGATCCTCTCGAAGCTCGACGAGGTCGTCACCGACCAGTGGCGGGACCCGACCGATCACCTCGAACCGCTCGCCGGCGCTCCGCACCAGAAACTCCGGATCGGTCAGTTTCGGCTCGCGTGTCGGGCAGACCGCGACCGAGAGATACTGTTCGTTGTCGCCATCCGGAAGCGCGGCGGCGACGCGTACCGAGACGACGATTGAACGTCCGGCGCGATCGCCACGAGCGAGGCATCTAGATTTATAACTTTACGCTCGCCGCGACCTCCCGGAACTCCGGGTCCCAGGCGTCGAGCGCGTGGACGCGCCACCGGATCGGGTCGAACTCGGCGCCGACGAGGCCGGCGACCGCGCCCGGCTCGGGATTCCCGCCGCGAGCCAGCGTGATGTGGGGTACGTACTCGTCGCCCTCGATCCCCTCGACCGCGCCGAACGCGTCACAGAGCCGCCGGTGAACCCGGACCAACTCGTCGCTCTCGACGGCCAGGTACACGACCGGCCGCGACCCCGACCGCGGCGCGTCGAAGACGTCGACGCCGGTGACGGCGACCTCGAAGGGGTCGACCCCGGCGAGCGGCCGGCGAAGCCGCTCGCGCAGGCGGTCGACGGCGGCCTCTCTGTCCGGGACCTCTGGCCTCTCCGCTCCCTCACCCTCCTCGCTCCGCACGTCCGCGACGCCGAACCGCTTACAGACGAGCGTGCGGCGCTCGCGCACGCGGTCGAACCCCGACAGTTTCGGGTGGAGATCGGCCGCCAGCCGCTCCACCGCGGTCGGGAGCGGGACGTTGAGGCTGAACACGTCGACCGTCGCCTCAGATCCGGTCAGTCAGGTGTAACGCGATCAGGACGACGAGCGCGATCCCGATCAGCGTCGGCAGCGCGTCGAGCAGCCAGAAGGCGACCTCGAGGACGGCCCCGACGATCTCCACCAGAAGCCACACGACGACGAGCAGCAACACGACTTTCAGGAGGTCGTCGGTGTCGATCTCGGCGCGGTTCATGCTCGGACGAGGGCGCGGCAGCGGTAAAAAGTCGGTGGGTAGCGAAGCGTCCGTTACGCGATCTTCTCGTACTGCTCGGAGAGCTTCTCGGCGGCCTCGTCGAGCAGCTCGGTCTCGTACTCGTCGAGGTCCCACTCGACGACCTCCTCGACGCCGTCCGAGCCCAGCTTCGCGGGCACGCCGAGCGCGGTGTCCTCGTAGCCGTACTCGCCGTCGAGCACGACCGAACAGGGGAGCACCTCGCCGGTGTCGTTCAGGATCGCTTCGACGGTGTGCGCGACGCCGGTGGCGGGCCCCCACTGCGTGGCGCCCTTCCGGCTGATGACGTCCATCGCGGACTCCTGAAGATCCGCGAGGATCTGCTCTTTCTCGTCGGCGTCGAACGACGGGTCGCGGCCGTTCACGCGGACCTTCGAGAAGACGGGCGCCTGCGCGTCGCCGTGTTCGCCCAGGATCGTCGCCTCGACGTTCTTCACGGGCGCGTCGAAGCGTTCGGAGAGGACGTAGCGGAAGCGCGCGGAGTCGAGCCGCCCGCCGAAGCCGACCACCTCGTGCCGGTCGCGGTCGCCCGCCTCGTAGAGGTGGCGGTTCAGTAGGTCGACCGGGTTGGAGGTGGTGACGGTGACGAAGTCGTCGTTGTGCTCGGCCAGCGACGAGCCGATGTCCTCCATGATGGGGGCGTTGTCGCCGGCCAGGTCGATGCGGGTCTGGCCCTCCTGTCGCGGGATGCCGGCGGTGATGACGACGACGTCCGAGCCGGCGGTGTCCTCGTACTCGCCCTGCCGGACGGTCGTGTTCGAGTCGTAGGCGACGCCGTGGTTCGCGTCGGCGGCCTGTCCGATCGTCGTCTCGCGCTGGTCCGGAATGTCGACGAAGACGAGCTCGTCGACCACGTCGCGCAGCGCGAGGTTGTAGCCGGCCGCGGCCCCGACGGTCCCCGCCGCACCGATAACGCTGACCTTTGTCATACCGTGTACACTCGCGTCCGGGCGGCGAGTAAACGTTTCGGAACCTCAGCAACGTCCGTGGCGGTCGTCGCGAAACCCCTAACTCCCGCCGCGCCGAAGCGTCGCCTCGTGCCGACGTTCCGCTACCCGTGTCCGGGCTGTCGGACGACGAACAGCCTCCACGACGCCGACTGCGAGTTCGAGGGCGTGAGCTGGCCCACCGTCGAGAAGGCGTACACGGACCTCCTCTCGGTCCTCACGGCGGAGCCCGAGGGCCTCTCGGAGGCGGCGCTGCGAGACGCGATTCCGGCGGAGTGGGGCGGGCTCCACAAGGCGGCGCTCGGCGCGCTCCGTCGCGACCAGCGCGTCGTCGAGGACGGCGACCGCCTCCGACTCCTCACCGCCGCCGAGTTCAAGGAGCGCGTCTCCGAGCCCACCCGCGACCCGATGCGGACCGTCTACGAGCACGGCTCCGTCCCCGGCTGTCACGACAACGCCGTCTTCGCGATGGTGGCGTGGTACGAGATGGTCGGCCTTTCGTGGCCCGAGACCCGCGAGAACGTGATCGAGTGGCTCCGCGAGTCGGGCGCGTGGGACCGCGGCGGCTTCGAGGAGTCGACGCCGGGAGAGCTCGTCGACGCCAAGCGCCACGTGTACGACGAGGGGTACGGCTGGAAGGAGAAGGGCCAGGCCGCGAAGCGCGTCATCGAACGGCACCTGTAGCGCGGTCCGCTTCGGATTTCCTCTCAGGTCGGCGGTCCGTCCTCACGACCGCGGCGTTCGGACGCCGAACCGGACGACGGACCGGCGGACCGCGTGAGCAACTGGCGGCCCGTCGCCGCGCGACAGTTTTACGCCCGCCGTCGCCGTCGTTCCCACGTATGGCTCTCGACCTCGTCCCGGCGTGGCCCGCCGTCGGCTCGCTCGCGGGCGGGGCGGGAGCGCTCGCGCTCGCGTGGGCGATCCGCGAACACCGCGGCCGTCCCGGGGTCGACTGGTTCCTCGGGGTGTTCGCCGCACAGGCGACGTGGTGTTGCTCCTACGGGGTCGGGCTGCTCGTCACCGACCCGACGCTCCGCGCCGCACTGGAGGCGACGATGTGGCTGGGCGTGATCTGGACCGGGATCGCCTTCCTCGGCTTCGCGTTGGAGTACACCGGTCGGAGCGACGTGGTCCGGAGCCGCCTGTTCGGCGCGATCGTCGGGTTCGGCCTCCTCTCGTCCGCGCTCGTCGCCACGAACCCGCTCCACGGCGCCTTCTGGACCGGCCTCGCGCCCGACCCCGCCTTCGGCGTCGAGACCGTCTCGTACGCGTTCGGGCCGTGGGCGTACCTCACCGTCGCCGCGGAGACGGTCCTCGTCGCCAGCGCCGTCTTCCTCCTCGTCGACACGCTCCTCAGCTACGGGCCGCTGTACCGCCGCGAGAGCGCCGCGGTCGCCCTGAGCTCGCTGCCGCCGGGGTTCGCCTTGGTCGCGTGGACGCTCCAGATCGGCCCGGTCCCGCAGCTCCAGCTCGCGCCGCTGATGTTCGTTCCGCACATGATCCTCGACGCGTACGCGTTCGACCGCGCGGAGATGTTCGACCGGAACCCGACGACCAGCCGCGCCGCCGAGCGCACCGCGATCGACGACCTCCGGGACCCCATTCTCGCGCTCGCGCTCGACCGCCGCGTCGTCCGGCTCAACCCCGCCGCCGAGACGGTGCTCGGCGTCGACGCCGAGACCGCTCGCGACCGCCCGCTCGCCGAGTTCCTGGAGCTGCCGGTCGCCGTCGGTGACGGCGCCGACGCCGCCCTCGTGACCGGTGGGAGCGATCCGGACGACGGCCCCGGCGACGAGACCGATTCCGCCGGTTCCGAGCCCGGGGACGGCGGCTCCCGCGAGACGGTCGAGATCGACTCCGCGGCCGGAACGGGGCGGCGAACCTACGCGGTGTCGGTCTCCCGACTGACCGACCCGAACGGGACCCACGTCGGCTACACGGTCGTCCTCTCCGACGTCACCGAACGCGAGCGCCGCCGCCAGCAGCTGGAGGTTCTCAACCGAATCCTCCGCCACAACCTCCGCAATGACGCCGGCGTCGTCCACGGCTACGGCGAGATCCTCCGCGACCGCCTAGAGGACCCGGAACTGGTCCGGATGGCCGACGCCGTCGAGCGCCGTGCGGGCGCGCTGGCCGCGCTCGGCGAGAAGGCGGGCACCGTCGAGCGCCTCCTCGCTGACAACGATCCCGTCGCTACCGACGTCCGCGAGCTCGTCGACTCGGTCGTCGCCGACGCCCGCGAGCGCGACGACGCGGCGCCCGTCGAACTCGCCGTCGAGGGCGACGACGCCGCGGAGAGCGACGACGCCGGAGACGGCGACTGGACCACGCGGGTCAGGCCGGACGCGCTCCGCGCGGTCGTCGAGAACACCGTGGAAAACGCGATCGACCACCACGACGGCGAGGGGGCCGAGCGCGAGGACGGCGAGGCGTGGGTGCGGGTCGCGCTCCGCCGGGAGGGGGGCGACGGCGAGGGAACGACCGCGGGCGACGCCCGCTTCGTCCTCACCGTCGAGGACGACGGCCCCGGAATCCCGGACCACGAGGTCGAGGCGGTCGAGTCGGGCCGCGAGACGGCCCTCGAACACGGGTCGGGGCTGGGGCTGTGGGTCGTCGCATGGGGCGCCGCCGCGGTCGGCGCCGATGTCGAGTACGCCGACCGGGAGCCGCGCGGGACGCGGGTGACGGTGTCGATTCCGGTCGTAGACGATTTATAAAGCGTGTGCCTCGCCGTACGCCTGTGCCTTCAGGCGATCGTAGCGCTCTCGCGAGTCGAGCACCCACTTGTACTCGAACCCGGGCGGCGGGTTGCCCATCCAGTCGAGGAACGAGCGGGTCTCTTCGACTCCAAAGCGGATCGTTTCGCGGTTGTACGTTGGAGAGAGATCGACCTCCTCAAACAGATTCAAAAGGAATTCCTGACGCTCGTCTCGGTTCCGTATCCGTATCGCGGCTCTAGGCTCACCGTTCTCTTGAACGTCGAGACACCCGTCACAGACGTACCACATCTTCGCGATCCGTGGCGTGAGCGATAGGCTCTCTGGGAACCGCTTCTCGCCGGATCGGTACCATTGACGAAGTGACCGCATGAACGGGTGGGAGCGCGATATGACGGTGTACATATCGTGATAGTTCTCAGCCCTCGCATTTGGGCTGAACCCCGATTCACGGTTATTCTGCGCCAGTTCCGCTGCCGTCTTTTTAAGCGAGACACCGGTACTCAATATCCCTATCTCGTGGTCGAACCACTCCAAGAATTGCTTGTTAACCATCGGGAGACGGAACAGGCCGTGAGAACCGTCGTTCGTCTTCGGGACGGATCCGTCACCCATGAGACAGCCGATGAGGATCTCGCGAAGGTACGTGGGAATCTCGGGGTAGTAACAGCTTCCGCGTGCCCAGTGACTACCGACCCGCTTGAACGACTTTCCGCATCCTAGACACGTTTCCCTCGGCAATTTACTCGCTCTGAATGCGGGGGGCTAGCATATACGTTGCGTTCCCCAGCCCCTCCGCGAAGCCGTAGTGGAGCTTGACGGGGAACTCCTCGCCGAGCTCGACGGTGACCTCTGCGTCGGAGGGGATCGCCTTGTTCATGTCCTTCAGGTAGTCGAGGCTGAACAGCGAGTCGGCGGGGCCGGCGGTGAGCGCGATGAGGTCCTCGCGGTCGAGCTTGAGGTTCACGTCGTCGGTGTCGCCCTCGGCCTCGATGAAGAACGCCTCGTCGGTCTCGTCGACGCGGAGGCGGATGTGGTCGGAGACCATGTCGGCGGCCTTGATCCCGCGGTCGAGCTGGGCGCCCTCGACGACGATCTCGGAGGCGAGGTCGAGGTCCGGGATGTCCGGCTCCTGGCGGATCGAGTCGGGGTCGATGAGCGCGAGGGTGTAGGATAGGCCGTCGATCTCGATGTGGAGCTTGCGGGTCTCCTCGTCGAGTTCGAGGTGGATCAGGTCGCCCGAGTTGGCCATGCCGGCGATGTCCTCCAGTCGGGCGAGGTTGACGCCGATGACGCCGCCGTCGGCGTCGTAGGATTCGAACGCGGCCGCCTCCAGCGTGAGGTCGACCATGCCGACGTTGGCGGGGTCGACGGCCCGGATGGAGAGCTCCTCCTCGTTCAGGCGGATCTTACACTCGTCGACCAACACGCTCACCGAATCGAGCGCGTCCTGAAACGTCGACGCGCCCACGATGGCCTTGAACATATACGTTCAACTTGGGCGGTATCACCTAAAAAGGCACCCGATCGGAACGGCGACCGACCGCTCAGAGCGACCGGACGAGGCGGGCGACGACGACCGCGAGCGTGACGACGGTCCGCCACAGTCGGAGCCGTTCGAGCCGGTATTCGCCCGCGTCGGATCCGTCCGCCTCGTCGCCTTCGTCGTCCGGTCCGCGGTCGCGTTCACAGGTCGCGTCGCCGTCGGGCCGGTCGGGCGGCGGGTCGGTGGCTCGGTCCGGTTCCTCCCGCGGGTCCCGGCCGGACGCCGCCGGCTCACGGGACGGATCAGCCGCGTCGCGGTCGGGTGCCTTTCGATCGGTCGCGTCGTGACCGCCCGCGTCACCGCTCGCGATCTCGTCGGCTGAGTTCGATTCCGCGTCGATGCCCTCGGCCGCTGGCAGTGGCTCGTCGATCATGTGGGCTCTCGGCCGGGGTAGGCCGTACGTGACGATACGAGGTTAATTTATAAATAAACGAGCCGAACGCAAGGCGAAACTGAAACTCGTCCGGGCGGACGGTCCCGGCCGGTCACCGCCCGCCGTTCGGGTCCGGCCTCAGATGAGCGGTTCGACGAGGTCGCGCCCCTCGGCGAGCAGGTCGTCGACGGCGCCCTCGGAGTCGGCCTCCGCGTACACGCGCAGCTTCGGCTCGGTGCCGGAGGGGCGGACGAGCAGCCACGAGCCGTTCTCCAAGAGGAGCTTGAACCCGTCGAGGGTGACGACCTTCGCGACGGGGGAGCCGCGGACGGACTCCGGGATGTGGTCTTCGAGCTCGTCGAGGACGCCTTCCTTCCGGTCGTCGGGGCAGTCGAGCGACACCTTCCCGGCCGCGATGCGGCCGTGCTCGTCGAGCAGGCGGTCGACGCGCGCGTCGAACGGCTCGGCGGCGTGGGTCGCGGCCGCGAGCAGCGCCATCAGCACGCCGTCCTTCTCGCGGACGTGGCCGCGGAGGGTGAACCCGCCCGACTCCTCGCCGCCGAACAGCGCGTCGTGCTCGCCCATCGCCTCGGCGACCCACTTGAAGCCGACCGGCGTCTCGTACACGTCCTCGCCGTGCGCCTCCGCGATGCGGTCGACGAGGAACGTCGTCGAGACGGTGCGGACCGCGGGCCCGGAGTCGGCCTCCAGGAGCCGGTCGTAGCAGGCCGAATAGAAGAGGTTGGCGTCGAGGACGCCGCGCTCGGGCGTGACGACCGCGATCCGGTCGGCGTCGCCGTCGTTGGCGACCCCGAGGTCGACGTCGCTTTGGGGATCGGTCACGCGCTCGGCCAGTTCTCCGAGGTGTTCGGCCGACGGCTCGGGGGAGTCGCCGCCGAAGGTCACGTCGCGCTCGCAGCGCAGGCGGACGACCTCCGCGCCGGCCGACTCGAGGAGGGCGTCCGTGACGCCGCGTCCGCTCCCGTGTATCGCGTCGTACGCGACCGTGAGCCCGGAGAGGTCGACCGCGTCGCCCCCGTTCCCGCTCCCGGCGACGCGCCCGACGACCTCGCGGGCGGCGTCGGCGTGATCGCTCACGAGGTCGACGCGCTCGATCGCCCCGCGTTCGCTTTCGGGGAGCAGGTCCGGCTCCGCGAGCCGCTCGACGACGTCCTCGGTCACGTCCGGGAGCGCGGGGGCGCCGTCGTGCGGGATGAACTTCACGCCGTTGTACTCGGGCGGGTTGTGGGAGGCCGTGATCATACACGCACCGGCGAGTCCGCGATTGACGATGGCGTACGCGATCACCGGCGTCGGCGCGTCGCGCTCGGGGAGCAGTACGTCGAAGCCGTTGCCGGCGAGCACCTCGGCGAGGCTCTCGGCGAACCCCTCCGAGGTCTCGCGGGCGTCGTACCCCACGGCGACCGGCTCGTCGTGCCCCGCCGCGTCGAGGTGGTCCGCGACCGCCTGCCCGACGATCCGCACGCGCTCGTCGGTGAAGGTGTCGAGCGTCGCGCGCCAGCCGTCCGTGCCGAAGGCAATCTGGTCCATGTCGCCCACGTCGGCGGCGGGGACAATAATGCCCGGTGTCGGTCGCGAGGCTTGCGCGAGTGAGCCGCCACTCGCTATTTATAAACGAACGGCGGTGGCGCGTGCCGACGAGCGCCCACAGGGCGCGAGTCGCACGCGCGAGGTCGTCGGGCTTCGCCCGACTGCCAGAGGCGCGTCGCGCCTCGCTGTCGCCGGCGCTACGCGCCGGCTGCCAGAGGGACCTTCGGTCCCTCGCTGGAGTCAGTCGCCGGAGCGAAGCGGAGGCGACTGACGAGGCTGGGGAGGCGTGAGGCGCGGTCCCGTGAGCGACCGGAGGGAGCGAACGGGAGCACGGAAGTCGTAGCCCGCGCAGCGAACGCAGTGAGCGAGCAGGACCGTCTTCCGGCGGTCGCTGTGCGAGGCGGGACTCAAAGCCCCAGCCGTGAGGACGACGCACGCTCGTTGCGCTCCTCACTCGGTCGCTACCGCTCCCTCACTGCGGTGCTTACGTCGCCTGCGTCGTCCTCACGGCTGGGGCTTTGGAGATGTTCGCCGTCGGTCCGTAGTCGGTTAGTTATAAATAGCCGACTGGGTTTAAAAAAGCGAAACGCTCCCCCCAGAGCCGTGGACGAACCGTCGGCAACTGTGATTTCGTTTCTGGACCGCTTCGATCGCCTCCGTTTTTTATTACTCGCCCCCGAACCCGGATTATGACCCGAATCGCGGCCGTCTCCGGCAGTCGGAGTGCGGACAGCACCACGCGGGCCGCGCTCCGCGTCGCGCTCGACGCCGCGGCCGACGCCGGTGCTGACACTGACCTGATCGATCTGGCCGCCGTCGACCTCCCGCTGTACCACCCTGAGGAGGACGCGCAGGGGGACAGCGAGGAACTGAAGCGCCGCGTTCGCGAGGCCGACGGCGTCCTCGCCGGCACGCCCGTCTACCGCGGCTCCTACTCGTCGACGTTCAAGAACTTCCACGACTTCTGCGGCTCCGACGAGTACGCGAACACGGCCGTGGGGCTGCTCGCGACCGCGGGCGGTGGGTCGTACGGCGGCACGCTCGAACACCTCCGGTCGACGTTCCGCAACGTCCACGCGTGGACGGTGCCCCACGAGGTCGGGATTCAGGGCGCCTCCTCGAAGGTCGAGACGGTCGCGGCCAGCCCCGACGGCGAGCCGCGGATCACCGACGAGGACCTCCGCGGCCGCACCGAGCGACTCGGGCGAGTCGTCGTCGAACACGCCGAGCGGATGCGGGAGTGACGCGCCCGCGGTCGCGCCCGCTCCCGGCGCCCCGCGAGCCGTCGGGCTTTTGCCCCGCTCGCCGCTACGACGCACATGACCGAACCGGGTGACGACGACCGTGTCCGCTAACCGGAAGGGGGACCGCCGCGAGCGCGAACTGGTGAACGCCCTAGACGAGGCCGGGTTCGCCGTGATGCGCGCGCCGGCCAGCGGCTCCGCCACGGAGCGGGAGCTGCCCGACGTGCTCGCGGGCGACGGCGAGACGTTCTACGCCATCGAGGCGAAGTCGAGCGCGGGCGACCCCATCTATCTCACCGGCGAGGAGGTGGAGGCGCTGCTGTTCTTCGCGCGGAACTTCGGCGCGAAGGCCCGGATCGCGGTGCGGTTCGACCGCGAGGACTGGTTCTTCTTCCACCCGGGCGACCTCTACACCACCGACGCCGGCTCGTATCGGGTGAAGAAGGAGAAAGCGCTCGCGGACGGCACCGACTTCCCGGAGTTCGTCGGCGAGACGGAGAAAGTGACGCTCTCGGAGGTCGGCGAGGGCGACGAGGGCGGCGACGACGCGACCGACCCGGAGACCGAGGAGCGCCGGACGATCCTGGAGGCCGTTCGGGACGGCCACATGCCGGTCGAGGACGCGCTCGACGTGTTGTAGCCGGACGGAGCGGCTCTCAGTCGGACTCCTCCCTCGCGTCCGCGGCGTATTCGTTCAGGTCGTCGGCCAGCGTCTCCGCCTGCTCGGGGGTCAACCGAACCCGGTCGGCGTGCGGCGGCACCGCGTCGACGCCGACGGTGTCCAGTTCGACGCTCAGTACGACGCGGTCCGGCGACTCGTCACCCACGGCGACGTCCACGACCCCGTCGAGCGACAGGGCGGTCTCGTGGGTCTCGACCTCCGCGGCGACGAGGTCGAGCGTCGTGTACGCGTTCACGGTCGTGATTCTGTTTGACATAGGGTTGGTGCTGTGGCGGCTCCGTCCTCAGTCGTCGGCGGTCGGCTTGGTCCGGTTCGGCTCCTCGGCGCCGACCTCGTCGGCGACCGGCGCAAGCGCGACCGCGCACTGCTTGTAGTTCGGTTCGTTCGACCGCGGGTCGGTGGCCGAAAGCGTCAGCTCGTTCGTCTCGGCGCGGTGGATCGGCAGCCAGACCGTCCCGGTCGGGACGGCCGCGTCGGCGGTCACGCGGACGCGGATCGATCCGCGCCGCGAGGAGAGGCGCGCGGTCTCGTCGGGTTCGATTTCCGCCTCGTCGGCCGACGCCCTCCCGTCGTTCACCGCCGCGACCGTGTCCGGGTTGACTCGCGCGACGATCGGCGAGTCCGCGTCCCCGTCCCGCGACCGGATCCCGGTGTTGTACCCGTCGGGCTCGCGGCCGGTCGTCAGCGTGAGCGGATACGACTCGTCGACCGGCTCCGGCACCTCGGCGTGGGTCCCGGTCGAGAACCGCGCGCGGCCGGAGGGCGTCCGAAACGACCAGTCGCCGTCGTCGCGGTAGCGGTAGCCGCCCTCCGACTTCGCCGACGGAGCAGGCCAGCGGACCGCGCGCTCCTCTCGGAGTCGGTCGTAGGAGATCCCGGAGCAGTCGGCGTCCGTCCCGGCGGTCAGCGCGGCGAACTCGTCGAACACGGCCTCGGGCTCCGTCGCCGGGAACAGCCCGGGAACGAGCGCCTCGCCGACCGACGCGACGATGTCGAGGTCGGTCCGCACGGCCGGCGCGAGCTCCGAGGCGGGCCGGACGCGCGAGACCCGTCGCTCCATGTTCATCGCCGTGCCGTCGGACTCCCCCCACGTCGCGGCCGGGAGGACGACGTCCGCCAGCTCGGTGGTGTCGGTGTGGAAGGCGTCCTGGACGACGAGAAACGCGTCCCGGAGGCGCTCGCGGGCGGCCGACGCGTCCGGGAGCCCCGCGGCCGGGTTCGTCGCGACGGCCCAGACGGCCTCGACGGGCCCGTCGTCGACCGCGTCGACGATGTCGACCGGTCCCGGGCCGGCGTCGTCGGGGAGGCGCTCGACGGGCACGTCCCACGCCTCGGCGATCGTCCGCCGCTCGTCCGGGTCCTCGAACGGGCGCATCCCCGGCCACGACCCCTTCGACGAGCAGACGCGCGTCCCCATCGAGTTGGCCTGTCCCGTGAGCGAGAACGGGCCGCTTCCCGGGCCCATGTTGCCGGTCGCGAGGCAGAGGTCGATCAGCGCGCCGGCGGTGGCGGTCCCCTGCGCGCTCTGGTTGACCCCCATGCCCCAGTAGACGAGCGTCGGGTCCCGGAGCGCGTCGGCGAGCGCGTCCACGGCCGCGAGCGGGACTCCCGCGGTCGCCGCGGCCTCCGCCGGGTCGGGGAGCTCGGCGCGGAGCGCATCGAAGCCGGTCGTCGCTCTCTCGACGAACGCCCCGTCCACCTCGTCGCGCTCGACGACGCGGGCGAGGACGGCCCGAGCCAGCGCGAGGTCTGTGCCAGGCTCGGGCGCGACGTGTCGATCGCCCTCCGCCGCGGTCTGCGTCTCGACGGGGTCGACGACGATCAGGCGGCTCCCGTCCTCCGTCGCGCTCTCGACTATCCAGCGGAACAGCACGGGGTGGGCCACCGCCGGGTTCGCGCCCCAGACGACGTGGGTCGTCGCGCCCTCGATATCGTCGTACGTCGGCGGGGGCGCGTCGCTCCCGAACGCGTCGTCGTACGCGGTCACGGCGCTCGCCATACAGAGGGTGGTGTTCGCGTCGTAGTGACGCGTCCCGAAGCCGCCCCGGGCCAGCTTCCCGAGCGCGTAGGCGGCCTCGTTCGTCTGTTGCCCGCTCCCGAGCACCGCGAGGCCGTCGCGGTCCCGGTCCAGTACGCCGCGGAACTCGTCGACGATCCGCGAGAGCGCGACGTCCCACGTGGTGCGGCGGAGCTCGCCGCCGGTCCGGACGTACGGCCTCGTCAGCCACTCGCCGTCTGGGTTCTGCGTCTCGTCGATGCCGCGGGCGCAGGCGAGGCCGCGGTTCGTCGGGTGGGCCACGTCGCCCCGGACGCCGTCGATCCCGTACCCCGAGTCGACCCGCCCCGTGAGGTGGCCGCAGCCGACCGCGCAGCGCATACAGGTGGTCGGGACGGGGTCGTTCACTCCGCACCCCGCTCCGTCTCGTCGCCGGTCGGCTCCGCCGGGAACAGCTCCGGCGCGACGTCCATCGACGCCACCGGCGTGGCCACCTCCTCATCTGCGCCCGAACGGGGCCCCTCGCCGGTGCGGTCGCGGGCGCGCTCGGCGGCACGAGTCCGGGACCGCTCGGCGGGCCTCTCGGCGCTCCGGTCAGTCATCGCTCTCCGTCGCCGTCGGCGTCCCGTCGGCGTCGGTCGGCGCGGGCCCCTCCCCGTCGGCGAACGGGTACCACGACCGCTTCGCATCGTGGAGGCAGGGGTCCTCGTAGTCGGTCTCCTCGGGCTCGGCCAGCTCGACGAGCGCCGCCTCGCCGGTCGCCTCGACCCACTCCCGGAACGTCTGCCCCGCCTCGCGGTCGGCCGCGAACGCGTTCAGGAGGTTCCGCAGCAGGCCCGGCACCTCGTCGGCCGGGACGCGCTGCCTGATCCACTCGACGAAGGAGGGCTCGGGGCCGATCCCGCCGCCGACGCCGACGTCGATGGCCTCCACCATCTCGCCGTCCTTCCGCGCCCGCATCCCCTGGAAGCCGATATCGGCGGTCATCGCCTGCCCGCAGTCGGCCGTGCAGCCGGAGTAGTGGATCTTGATCTGCTCGATGTCGTCCGGGAGCTCCACGTTGGCGCGCAGCCACCGGAGCATCGCCGCCGTCCGGGCCTTCGTCTCCGTCAGCGCCAGCGAGCAGAACTCCGTGCCCGTACACGCCATCGCCCCGCGGGTGAACACGCTCGGTTCGGGGCTGTGGGTGTCGAGCAGCTCGGCGTCGAGCAGGTCGTCGAGCTCCGACTCGGGCACGTCCAAGATCAGCGGGTTCTGCCGCCGCGTCAGCCGCATCTCGCCCGAGCCGTGCGCCGCGGCGAGGTCGGCCAACCGGACCGTCTCGGCGGCGGTCAGGCGTCCGATCGGCACCGCGAGGCCGACGTAGTAGCGTCCGTCCGTCTGCTCGTGGACGCCGACGTGGTCGTGTTTCCCCTCGGACGGCGCCTTCCCCGCGTTGTACGTGTACTCGTCGCGGAGGTCATCGCCCGCGCGCCGGAGGTCGAAGTCGACGTACGACGCCTGGAGGCGCTCGCGGATCGCGTCCGTGCCCCGCTCGTCGACGAAGAAGCGGCTCCGGTTCTTCTGGCGGTTCTCCCGGTCGCCGTGGTCGAAGTACAGCTCGACGAACCCCCGCACCACGTCGTACGCGTTCTCGGGCGTGACGAACACGTCGAGGCTCCGCGCCCGCCGGGGCTCGCGGCCGCCGAGGCCGCCGCCGACGCGGACGTTGAACCCCCGCACCGCCTCGCCGTCGACCGTCTTCTCGGCCGGTTCGAGGCCGATCCCGTTGATCGAGTCCTGCGCGCACCCCTCCCGGCAGCCGGTGACGCTGATGTTGAACTTCCGGGGCATGTTCGCGAGGTCGTCGTCGGCGCGGAGCTTCGCCGTGATCTCGTCGAGCACCGGCTGCGCGTCCACGAACTCGTGTTCGTCGCGACCGGCCACCGGACAGCCCGAGATGTTCCGCATCGTGTCGCCCCCCGACGAGCGCGACGAGAGGCCGACGCCTTCGAGCTTCTCCCAGATCGCCGGGACGTCCTCCAGCTTGAGCCAGTGGAGCTGGATCGACTGGCGGGTGGTGAGGTCGATCCACGCGTCGCCGAACTCCGGGTTCGAGGCCGGCCCCCGCGCGTACTCCGCGGCGACCTCGCCGACGGCGCGCAGCTGTTCGGCCGTGAGCTGCCCGTTCGCGTTCGCAAGCCGCAGCATGAAGTAGCTCTCCTGGCCGGAGCGCTGGTGGAAGACGCCCCAGAACTTGAACCGGGAGAACCACATGTCGCGCTCGTCCTCCGGGATCGACTCCCACCCGGCCTCGGCGAACTCCAGGATCTTCTCCCGGACCTCGTCCCCGTACATCCCCTCCTTCCACGTCTCCTTCTTGTTCGTCACGCGGTCCCACCCGAGTTACCGGTCCGAGCCATTGACGACGAATTTCCAATTATCTTCGTCATTTGTCTGAATATCGCATAAGTATCGCCGCATAAAGTGTTGTCTCTTTAATAAAAACGAAAAATACGCGCGCTCTCTTCAGAGTGCGGCACTTCGTCCGTTCGCGACGGATAATTGCGGAGTAAGAGGTACGAATTTATAATTCTCGGAATTATTTGGGTTAGAAGAACTCGTATCGGAAATTCGAGATCGAACGCCGATATTGGGTAAGGACATCTAATCGATAGGGAGACCTTCCATCTTTGTCGCGTAGAACCCACCAGAAACGCGATACAACGCGGTCTTTGATGACAGACAACAGTTATCCGTCGCACAGGCCATCGTGTATCCAGTCGAAATGATTCCCGACGACGACGCCAATGGAAACGACGATCGATCAGTTCCGCCACCCGCATTATGACCGAGCGGCGACCGACCACTTGTATGCGCTGCGCGGTCGGCTGCGGCTACCGCCAGGAGGCGGCGGACGACGACCGGCGCGTCGTCGACGTCTCCGGGGACCCGGCCCACCCGGCCACCGGCGGCCGCACCTGCCAGCGCGGGGTCAGCGAGACCGTCGACCCCGGCGCGGACCGGCTGACGCGGCCGCTGATCCGTCGCGGCGGGTCGCTCCGACCGACGGACTGGGACACCGCCCTCGGCGTCGTCGCGACCCGGCTCATCGAGGCGATCCGGGAGAGCCCGGACAACGTCGCCGTGCTGGGGAGCGGGCAGCAGACGAACGAGGCCGCCTACGCGCTGGGGAAGGTCACCCGCGGCGCGTTCGGGACGCGGTACTACGACGCGAACACGACGCTGTGTATGGCCTCGGCGGTCATGGCGTACCACCAGGCGTTCGGCAGCGACGGGCCGCCGCCGACGTACGACGACATCCCGGCGGCGGACACCCACGTCGTCTGGGGCGCGAACCCCGCCGTCGCCCACCCGGTCCTCCACTCGTGGATCGAGAACAGCGCCGCCGGGGGCGACGGCGACCTGACCGTCGTCGACCCGGTGGAGACGCGGACGGCGGCGGCCGCCGACCGCCACGTCGCGCCCGAGCCGGGCACCGATCTCGCGCTGGCCCGCGCCGTCCTCGCCCGCGTCGTCGAGCGCGGTGCGGTCGACGAGCGGTTCGTCGAGCGACACACCGAGGGGTACGCCGAGGCCGTCGAGTCGCTCCCGGCCGCCGCCGACGCCGCGGCGACCGCGGACGTCCCGCTCGAACGGATCGACGAGATTGCCGGCGCGCTGGCCGCGGACTCGCTGATCTACTGGGGGATGGGCGTCAACCAGAGCATCCAGGGCACGGGGACGGCGCGGGCGATCATCGACCTCTGTCTCGCGACGGGCAACATGGGGCCGGGGAGCGGCCCGTTCTCGCTCACGGGACAGGCCAACTCGATGGGGAACCGCGTCTGCGCCTCGAAGCGGACGTGGCCGGGCCACCGGCCGTTCGACGACCCGGACGCCCGACGCGACGTCGCGGACGCGTGGGACGTGCCGCTCGGGCGCCTCCCCGACGATCCCGGGCCGGGGTTCGTGCGCATCGTCGACGAGCTCGCCCGCGGCAACGTCGACGTCTGCTGGACGGTCGCGACGAACCCGGCCGCCGGGATGCCCGACGCCGGCCACGTCGAGCGCGCGCTCGACGAGGCGTTCCTGATCGTCCAGGACGCGTTCCGGTCGGACACCGTCGCCCACGCCGACGTGGTGTTGCCCGCGGCCACGTGGGGGGAGTCCGAGGGGACGACGACGAACATGGAGCGCCGCGTCTCGCGGGTCACCGCGGCCGCCGATCCTCCGGGGAAGGCCAGACAGGACCTCGACGTCATCGCGGCGATCGGCAACCGGATCCACCCCGGCCTGTTCGACGACCCGCCGCTTGACCCGGGCGCGGTGTTCGACGAGATGCGCGCCCTCACCGCCGGCACGACGGCCGACCTGTCCGGGATCTCCTACGATCGGCTCGCCGACGAACTGGCGGTCCGCTGGCCCGCCCCGAGCGCGGACGCCGAGGGCGGCTACCGGTACCGCGACGGCGGCGACTGGTCGTTCGAGACGCCGTCGGGCCGCGCCCGGTTCTCGACGGCCGCGCACGCCGAGGTGCCGGAGCCGGTCGACGGCGAGTACCCGCTCACGCTGACGACGGGCCGGGCCGACGGCGTCTACAACACCGGCGTCCGGACGCGCGACGGCGCGGACGGGGCCCCCACGGCCCGGATCCACCCCGAGACGATCGCTCGCCACTTGGAGGCGTTCGACCGGGGGGAGACGGTGATCGCGTCCCGGCGGGGCGACGTGCGCGTCGCGGTGAGCGCGAACGACGACGTGCCGCCCGGAATGATCTGGCTGCCGATCCACAACGGGGCGATCAACGAACTCACGCTGTCAGCGGTCGACCCGGACTCCGCCGAACCGAATCTCAAGCAGTGCGCGGTGCGGATCGCGGCGCCGGAGCGACGCGGGCGCCGGGACCCCGAACCGGTCGCCTCCGAGTGATCTCCGGGCGCGCCGTTCCGGTAGTACGCGCCTCGTTGCCGGAGACGCGCTCCGCCGTTCTCGCTATTCTGTCCATGTAATGAACGATCATACGGTAAATAAATTTAAATCATGGCTTTTGACGGCGCTTATTTCTCACTAAGAAAAATTCTCTTTCTAAAATAAAGAATAAAATGGGCTCGAAGCGTGGGAGTTTGCTATTACTCATTCTATCAACTATCGACGTACATATGTCCATCAGTTATCTTATTAACGTCGGGTTCATGCCCTTTCAACGTGAATTACCGTACGTTCGAATGCGTCGAGGCGCAGACGGATGAGAAACCGACAGTCAGCGAGGGCGATCCGCACGGGCGGGCGCCGACCGGCGAGGGGTGGTGCGCGTGAACAGCCCGATCGAGATGACGAAGTACCGGACGCTGCTGCTCGCGACGGTCGGGTTCAACTTCTCCTTTTTAATCTGGTTCTCGTTCGCGCCGTTCACGGGGCCGATGGCCGAGGAGTTCGGGCTGTCGCTGGCCGAGATCGGGGTCTTGGCGAGCGCGGCGATCTGGCTGGCGCCGTTCGGACGGGTCCTCACGGGGTGGCTCTCGGACCGGTTCGGGGCGCCGACGATCTTCGCCATCGTGCTGGCGTACGTCGGGGTCTTCTCGATCTGGAGCGCGTTCGCCGAGTCGTACGCGACGTTCTTCGCCGCGCGGCTGATCGTGGCCACGGCGGGGATCACGTTCGTAATCGGGATCCAGCACGTCTCCGAGTGGTTCGAAGCCGAGGAGCTCGGCACCGCTGAGGGGATCTACGCGGGGATCGGCAACGCCGGCGCGGCGGGCGGGGCGCTCGTGCTCCCTCGGGTGTTCTCGACCGGGTGGGAGGGACCGATCTTCGCCACGAACTGGCGCGCCGCGTTCTTCTACACCGGCGTGGTGTCGATCCTGCTCGCGGGCGTCTACTACGCGTTCGGCGAGGCCGCGAAGAGCAGCGAGAAGCGCGCGGCGACGAGAGAGAGCGCGGGACTTCGAGAGTGGCTCTTCACCGCGACCCGGTACGGCACGGTCGTGTTGGCGCTCGCGTACGTAATGACGTTCGGGCTCGAACTGTCGATGAACGGGTGGCTCGCCACCTACTACCGCGAGGGATTCGGCACGCGGAACCTCGTGCTCGCGTCGACGTTCGCCGCGACGTTCTCCGTCGCCGCCGGACTGCTGCGCCCGATCGGCGGCTACGTCAGCGACCGGCTGGCGCGGGCCGAGCGGAACATCATCCCGCTGTTCCCGGGCCGCTACCGCGAGCAGTGGACGTTCGTCTCGCTGTGTTTCGTCGTGCTCGCGATGTTCGGGATGACGCTCGCGGGGCTCTCCGGCCGGGTGCTCGTCGCCCTCGGCGCCGGGTTCCTCGTCGGCATGGGCTGTGCGTTCTCCGAAGGGGCGATCTTCGCGCAGGTGCCCGCCATGTTCCCGGACAGCTCCGGCGCCGTGGCCGGCGTCGTCGGCGGCGTCGGCACCGTCGGCGGGATCGTCTACCCCCTCGTGTACGCCGCCCCGCTGCTTCCGAACCTCCACGTCGGATACGCGGTCGTCGGCGCGTCGATGATCCCGATCGTGGCGCTGGCGGCGTGGGTGTTCCAGCCCCGGATCGCCGAGCGGGCGACGGACGACGGGTTCGTGAGCGAGGGCGAGGCGGCGCCCGTCGCCGACGACTGACGGCGCGCGGGGGGACGCCGCCGCCGACCCCCTCGCTTATCCCTCGCGGCGCCGAACCCTGCCACGAATGAGCGAGGACTTCGGCCTGCTCGAACCCGCGGACCAGCCCGGCGACGAGTGGGAGCAGCTCGACGTCTCCGACACCGAGGCCGACCGGATCGCCCGGCGGCAGGACCGCGAGTTCGACGAGTTCCGCAAGCGGATCAAGGACACGGAGCAGTTCAAGCTCCAGGAGTCGGTGTTCGACGACGCCACGCTGGCCGCGGTGTACAAGCTGGTCCAGGACGGCTACGTCGACGCGTTCGGCGGGCCGGTGTCGACCGGGAAGGAGGCGAGCGTCTTCGAGGCGCTCGGCGGACAGGCCGGCGAGCGTCCCGAGCCGGGTTCGGAGGCGGCGGGCGGCGGGCCGGAGGGCGTCACCCCCGAGCGCGAGGTCGCGGTGAAGGTGTACCGGATCAACTCCTCGAACTTCCGACAGATGCGCGACTACCTGGAGGGCGACCCGCGGTTCGAAGGGATCGCGAGCGACAAGAAGGCGGTCGTGCTGGCGTGGACCCGCAAGGAGTTCGCGAACCTCGAACGCGCGCGCAAGGCCGGCGTCCGGGTGCCAGAGCCGATCGCGGTCCAGCGCAACGTCCTCGTGATGGAGCTGGTCGGCCACGCCGAGGACCGCGCCCGGCGGCTGAGCGAGGTCGACGTGGAGAACCCCGAGACCGCCTACGAGGTCGTCCGCGAGTACATGCGTCGGCTGTACGGCGCCGGGCTGATCCACGGCGACCTCTCCGAGTACAACATGATCATCCACGAGGGCGAGCTGGTGATCATCGATCTGGGACAGGCCGTGACGGTTCACCATCCCAACGCCGGGGAGTTCCTGAGGCGCGACTGCGAGAACGTGTCGGCCTTTTTCACCCGGCAGGGGATCGACGTCGACCCCGACGACCTCCGCGCGTACGTGACGGAGCCGGAGCCGGACCCGACCGGGGAGCCGGGAGAAGACCGAGGGCCGGGGTCGGGCGGACGGGACGACTCCGGAGAGGGGTCCGACGAGTAGATCGCGGCGACACGGCCCTCAAGAGGCTGGAGACCACCGTCACGCGGCCACACACCGCCCGCGGCGGAACACCCTTAAAAGGCTCCGCCGGGTACTCCGTGATATGCAACACGTGACGGTTCCGCAGGACCGGATCGGCGTCGTCATCGGCGCCGGCGGCGAGACGATGCGGGAGATCGAAGAGCGGGCGAACGTGCGGCTCGACATCGACTCGGAGTCGGGGAGCGTCGCCATCGAGGAGCGCGACGACCCCGTCGCGGCGATGGTGGCTCCCGACATCATCAAGGCGATCGGCCGCGGCTTCAAGCCGGAGACGGCGCTGTCGATCCTCGACCACGACCTCCGGACGCTCGACCTGATCGACCTGTCGGAGCACACCCGCAACGACAACGACCTCCAGCGCAAGAAGGGCCGGATCATCGGCGAGAACGGTCGCACGCGAGAGCTGTTAGAGGAGCTGTCGGGCGCCAACGTCGTCGTCTACGGGTCGACCGTGGGCGCGGTGGGCCAGCCCGAGGAGCTCGAAGTGGTCCGGCGGGCGGTCGGGATGCTGCTCGACGGCGCGCCCCACGGCGCGGTGTACTCGTACTTGGAGCGCATGTCGAACGAACTCGACGACGACGTGAGCTTCAACGCGCCGCAATAATCGGCAGAATTTCTCGGAGTCGCGGGCGGCGTCGCTGTTTGTCTATAAACTGCTGTTATTGGTGATGTGGAGAACTCCTCCAAAGCCCCAGTCGCTCGCTTATAAGCACCTGACCACAGATCGACGGCGAACATCTCCAAAGCCCCAGCCGGGAGGCGGGCGCACGCTCGCTGTCGTTCGAGACGCCGACGGCGTCTCGTGATGACGAGAGAGCTTCGCTCTCTCGAACCACGCTCCTCGGTCACTCACTTCGTTCGCTCCCTGTGGTGCTTGCGTCGTCATCAGAACGCTTCGCGTTCTGATTGGCTCGCGAGAGCGAAGCTCTCGTGAACGCCTGCGCCCGCCTCTCGGCAGCGTGGCGGTACGCGCCACGGGCAACCGGCGGCGGAGCCGCCGGTGACTGCCCCTTTGCGTCCCACCCCCACAGCAACCGCACCGCACCGCGACCGCAGCCTCACACCTCCCCAGCCTCGTCGCTGGCACCCTCCGCTTCGCTCCGGGAGCCAGCGACTCCCTCGCGCGTGCGGTTCGCGCCGCGGTGCGGCGCTCACCGGCACGCGCCACCGCAGTCCGTTTATAACCTATTTGCGTCCAGCAGTTGATCTGGAGTTCTATAAAAAGGGCCGTGTGAACGCACCGCATACCGGTCGATACTCCCCCACCGTGTTGCGGTTTCGCACGATACGAGCGAAGGATTTATATAGAATCACAAACAATCAATGGTCGTAATGTCACAGCGTCAGCGGATGGGCAATCAGCCCATGATCGTACTTTCTGAAGAGTCGCAGCGTACCTCCGGAAAGGACGCGCAGAACATGAACATCACGGCCGGCAAAGCGGTCGCGGAGTCGGTCCGCACCACGCTCGGCCCGAAAGGGATGGACAAGATGCTCGTCGACTCCGGCGGGTCCGTCGTCGTCACGAACGACGGCGTCACCATCCTGAAGGAGATGGACATCGACCACCCGGCGGCCAACATGATCGTCGAGGTAAGCGAGACGCAGGAGGAGGAGGTCGGCGACGGCACTACCTCCGCGGTCGTGGTCGCCGGTGAGCTCCTCGATCAGGCCGAGGAGCTCCTCGATCAGGACATCCACGCGACGACCCTCGCACAGGGGTACCGCCAGGCCGCCGAGGAGGCCAAGTCGATCCTCGAAGACGAGGCCATCGACGTCTCCGCGGACGACCGCGACACGCTCGTCGAGATCGCCGAGACGGCGATGACGGGCAAGGGCGCGGAGAACTCCAAGGACCTCCTCGCCGAGCTCGTCGTCGACGCCGTCCTCGCGGTTCAGGACGACGACGGCATCGACACGGAGAACGTCTCCGTCGAGAAGGTCGTCGGCAGCTCCATCGACGAGTCCGAGCTCGTCGAGGGCGTCATCGTCGACAAGGAGCGCGTCGACGAGAACATGCCCTTCGCGGTCGAGGACGCCGACGTGGCGCTGTTCGACGGCGCCATCGAGGTGAAGGAGACCGAGATCGACGCCGAGGTCAACGTCACCGACCCCGACCAGCTCCAGCAGTTCCTCGACCAGGAGGAGGCCCAGCTCCGCGAGATGGTCGACCACCTCGTCGACATCGGCGCCGACGTCGTCTTCGTCGGTGACGGCATCGACGACATGGCCCAGCACTACCTCGCGCAGGAGGGCATCCTCGCCGTCCGCCGCGCGAAGTCCGACGACCTCAAGCGCCTCGCCCGCGCGACCGGCGGCCGCGTCGTCTCCAACCTCGACGACATCGAGACGGACGACCTCGGCTTCGCCGGCTCCGTCGCCCAGAAGGACATCGGCGGCGACGAGCGCATCTTCGTCGAGGATGTCGAGGAGGCGAAGTCCGTCACGCTCATCCTCCGCGGCGGCACCGAACACGTCGTCGACGAGGTCGAGCGCGCCATCGACGACTCGCTCGGCGTCGTCCGCACGACGCTGCTCGACGGGAAGGTGCTGCCCGGCGGCGGCGCCCCCGAGGCCGAGCTCGCCCTCCAGCTCCGCGACTTCGCCGACTCCGTCGGCGGTCGCGAGCAGCTCGCTGTCGAGGCGTTCGCCGACGCCTTGGAAGTCGTCCCGCGCACCCTCGCGGAGAACGCGGGCCTCGACCCCATCGACTCGCTGGTCGACCTCCGCTCCCGCCACGACGGCGGCGAGTTCGGCGCCGGTCTCGACGCCTACACGGGCGACGTGATCGACATGGAGGCTGAGGGCGTCGTGGAGCCGCTCCGCGTCAAGACCCAGGCCATCGAGTCCGCCACCGAGGCGGCCGTCATGATCCTCCGCATCGACGACGTCATCGCGGCCGGCGACCTCAAGGGCGGCGGCACCGACGACGGCGGCGACGAGGGCGGCCCCGGCGGCGCGCCCGGCGGAATGGGCGGCGGCATGGGCGGCATGGGCGGTATGGGCGGCGCGATGTGAGCTTCGCGTAGGCCACACCACCCACACCGACCGCAGCCGCTTCGCCGAACCGTCCGCAGACCGACCGTCGCGCGCCCCCTACGGGCCCCGACGACACGCGACTTTTATCGACGACCGACCGCGTAGCGGTCCGCTCGTCGCTCGCCCGCGTCTCCCTTCGCCTCACCGCGCACCGCGCTACCGACCCTCACATTCGGCTCGTGAGACACGAGGGTAACACCGGCGTAACCACCGGACGGCGGTGTCCGCGAGCGGTTAAGTGACTCCCGGCCCTCCGATCTATCGACGAGGTTCTCACGTTCACCATGCCACAGCAGAAAGCCGACTACGCAGACGAGACGGAGATCGACGCGGAACTGGACGGGCTTCCCGACGACGAGACCGTCGAGGAGACGGTCGCCAATCTGGAGGAACGCGGCTTCGACGTGATCGTCGTCGACGACGCCGACGAGGCGCTGGCAACCGTGAAATCTCAGATCCCCGCCGGCGTCTCCGTGATGAACGGGCACTCGACGACGCTCGAAGAGATCGGGTTCGACGAGTTCCTGAGCGAGGGCGACCACGAGTGGGAGAGCCTCCCGGACCAGATCTGGGGCATCGACGACGACGCGGAGCGACAGACCGCGCGGCGCGAGTCGCAGACGGCCGACTACTTCCTCGGCGGTATCAACGCCATCGCCCAGACGGGCGAGCTCGTCGCCGCCGACCTCTCCGGCAGCCGGATCGGCGCGTACCCGTTCGCGGCGGGGAACGTCGTCATCGTCACCGGGATCAACAAGATCGTCCCGACGCTCGACGACGCGTTCGACCGGCTGGAGTCGGTCGCGTACCCGCTGGAGAACGAGCGCGCGCAGGAGGCGTACGGCGTCGAGTCCGCCGTCGCCAAGCAGCTGATCTACCGCCGCGAGACCGAGGAGGGTCGGACGACGGTCGTCCTCGTGCGCGAGCAGCTCGGGTACTAAAACCGGCTGGTCGGACGGGCTCGACGAGCCGTCGCCGGCCGTTAGAAGACGACGGTCGCAACGATGGATGTCGCAATGACGATCAATATCCCGAGCAGCACGTACTGGATTTTCACGTTGACACTCGCCCGGTCCGTGCGGTGACGGTCGAAGAGCGCTGCGCGACGGTCCACCGATGGAGTCCCCTCCGATGCGGAGTCGTCTCCCCCTGAATACTGGAAGAGACACTCACTCATACATACCGTCAACGAGCGGCAGATGTTAGTTGTTTTGATGGTACCTACTAATAGTGTGTTTGTTCGTTAATCCTCGACTACCGAATCATTAGAATCCGGGCCCACTACGATTCTGTATTCACACGACGTGTCGTGGAGATTGGCGGATATGACACCATGAAAAGGTTAATTAATATTTAGATACTAACGGTATATCATAGGTGTGTCTACTGCCGATCTCGGCGCGGATCTCGGAGAATGCCGAAACGCACGAGCGGATGTTATCCTCGCTCACACGCCAAAATACGTTGAAGTAGCCCAACATTACTCGAAATAGTTGTTGAAATAATAAGTTCAAAACTTATATATGAACTCGGTTACACATATTAATCAATGGATAACACGATGGGTCAAACCGGCGACGAGCTGATAGGCGTGGACGAGAACACCCCCGAGCTTGACTGGGCCGTGGTCAAGTCGCTGATGGACGCGCAGGCGAATACGAACACGTCCCTCGAACGGTACCTCCTGTACGTCACCCACGACGAGTTCGACCTTGACGATCAGCACATAGAAAGGTGCCTCTCGGAGGCGATCACGCACCACGAGCGCGCCTTGGAGGACCTCAAGGTCGCGCGCGAACTGATAGCCGAAGACGCCGACTGAAAGAACTTTCCGCCGTGTATAGCTTATACGCCGACCATCTCTTTTCATAAGGATATATATACGATCACGTTGGTTATCAGGTGATGCGGCTGACTGTCCCAACAGACTTCGAGATCTTACAGATCCTCTCGAACGGGAGGCGCAACAACGCTATCAACATCGCTGCCCACCTCGACAAGAACAGATCCTACGTCAACACTCGCCTCCCGGTGTTGGCCGATTACGGGCTACTCGATCGCGTCGGACCGGCGCCGAACAGCGGGCTGTACGAGATCACGGAGAAGGGACGGGTCGCGGCGAGTCACCGGGCTGAGTACGAGAACGACGACGTCGACTTCGAGGCGCTGATCGAGCGGAAACTGGCGGAACGGGAGTAGCTCGGAATCGGAGGTGCGGTCGCGGTCGGAGGGCTGCGTGTCACCGCGGATTCCGCTTGTCGGGTACTGATCCGTGAGAGGCATGTCTGCGTCGATTTCGACGCGCACGGCACTGCGGCCGCGCACCGAAATCAGGGACCGAAATGTCGCTCGAAAACATCGTCCGTTCTATATACTAGTAGTATGTACTGGATGCTATGATACCCATCGTCAATACGTTCGACCTGAGCGTGTTGCGATGTCTCTCAGCGATCGGCGGCGGTAACGTGACGAAGGTCACTCAAAAACTCGATCGCTCGCGTACGTACGTGCGGGCGAGATTGGTCACGCTCGCGGAGACGGGCTACGTGCGGGCGATCGGGGTCGAGCCGCGCTATCACACGTTCGAGCTCACGTCGGCGGGTCGGTCCGTGGCGCGGCGCGCCGAGACGTGTCCGGACGCGTAACTCTCCCGTCGCTGGCGGACCGAGTCCGGAGGCCGTCTCCCCGGTTCTGTCGACCGGTAACTACTGCTTACCGGAGGTAGGAGCGTTCTGCGGCGGGTTATACTATTCCTACATACTGTCAGTAGATATAAGTGGTTAGATGAGATAAGTGACAACTGCAACGTGAAGTGCGTATTAGAACGGTCAATCGGCGTACAGGGCGAGGTGATTGCGCATCAGTGGCGATGACAGACGACAACAGCGGGGACGACGCCGCGGACCTTACGCGGACGACGATCGAGCTGGACCGAGAGGTCTGGCGGGAGGTTCGCTCCGACGCGGTCGCGGACGGGGCGAACGTCTCCGAGAAGCTCGAGGAGGTCCTCGTGGACTACTACGAGTTAGACCGATGACACGGGGAGTCGACGGCCGCGACGTACCAGTCGTGACCCGAACGACCGAGGCGTATCGCGCGACGACCGACACGAAGACGACAACACAAACACGCGCTACATGACAGACGACAATAGACGGAAGAAGACGCAAGCGGTCTTCTTCTCGCTCGTGATGGTGCTCTCCGTAGTGGGGGGGACTGTCGCGTTTGCGGGGAGTGCCGCTGCGGCAGTAACAGATAGCTCCAATACCGCTCTGGATTCTGCATCGGTACAGCCAGGTGGTTCGATAAGCGGTGACTACAAAGTAAATACGGGAGGCGATGTTCAGATCGTACTGGACGTCGATGGAGACGGAGTACTCGATACTGAAGACACACAAATTACCAGTAGTTCTGGTAGCGCAGACACTTATGTATTTAGTGGCCTGAGCGTTCCCAGTAGCGCTGCTGAAGGCCAAGCACAAGTCCGGTTTGTGCAAACGGCTAATCAGATCGGTAGTGGTAATCAAATCAACGCTGACGTGTCGCGTTCGATTGTCATCGACGATGACGGCGCGCCAACGATCCAGAACCCGAGTATCGGCGGTGTCACGACTGACAACCAGAGCGTCTTTACCGTCGATGTCTCCGACAACGACGGTATCAACGCTGGTGGCTTCTCGGTCGACATCGGTGACGACACGGGACTCACCACAAGTGCCGACGGAGTCTCGTACAGCAGTTCCGCTGGGGAACTGACCATTGATCCGAGCGGGGCCGACGTGTCCGATTACCCGGAAGGCTCGGTGACCGCAACCGTGACCGCTGAGGACACTAACGGACTCACCGACACGCAGAGCTTCTCGTTCACCGTCGACTCGGAGCCGCCGACGCTCACGTTCACGCAGCCCACCGACGGCGGGTCGCTGAACTCTGCGTCGGACATTACGGTCGACATTGCCGACGCGACGACGGGTCCCGACACGACGACCATCGACGCGACGCTCAACGGTCAGACGCTCTCGGAACTGAGCAACACCGAAGTTGACGACGACGACGCGTCTGACGGTATCGAGTACGCCAGCGGAACGCTAACGATCTCGCCGGGTGAGGCTAACATCCCGAGCCTCCAGCAGGGTTCGAACACGATCTCCGTGACGGCCGCTGACTCGCAAGGTACCAGCGCGACTGAGGAGATCTCGTTCGAGTTCGACGACGTTAGTCCGACGGTCGAGAACATCGACGTGTCGGAAGCTCCGATCAACAACTCTGACGCTACTGAAGATCAGCTCATCACCGTTACGTTCAATGAGGACATGGATACGTCGGTGACGCCGGAGATCAACATCGACACTGACGGTGACGGTCAAGCGTCGGATGAATCCACTTCTGACCAAGATATCGCAACGCTGAAAGAGGGTATCGACAACAACGGTTTCGGGAAAGACAACGGGTTCAATTCGGAAGCCAGAACCTATAACGCTGTAATCTCCAGCGCTGACTTCCCGGCGGATTCCAACCAGACGCTGAACTTCGTCGTCACGAACGCAAACGACGTGTCCGGCAACGCGCTGGACACCAGCGCGGACACTGGTAGCATCTACGTCGACACGAACTCCCCGACTGCGACCGCAGATGCTGATACAGCCATCCCGGACAACATCCGTGGAACCATCGACGTCACCGAGTACTTCACCGTTGACAGTAACGGTGAAGGCGCCGACGAACAGCTCGATGTCGTCTACACTTACGACGAAGAGAACGATGGTGACGCAGGGGTTTACGACGACGTCATCCAGAACCCGGAGACCTTCGACACTACGGTCCTGAACGAGACGGCCGTTGACTTCAAGGTTCAGGTTACTGACGACGTCGGAAACACGCAGACCGCCAACACTGAAGGCGTCGCCGGCATCAACGTCGACAACGCTGATCCCAGTGTCTCGGCCTCTGTAAGCGACGGTCACGTCTTTGCTGGTGACCTCACCGTCTCCGACATCTTCAACGTGCAAAAGGGCACGTACGAGAGTATCACGTTTGAAGCAGACGTGGACGGAGATAGTACGCTTGAAGAAGCTGGTACCGACAACACCTTCACTGAAACTCAAATTTCAGTGAGTGACGGAACTGAGTTCACCGCCACCGCAACTGTCACCGGTGACGCGAGCGTGACCCAGGACCCGTCGGCATCGGTCGATGTCGTTGTCGACGACGCTGACGATCTTGGTGTCGCGACGACCGAACAGGACAACGGTGACGTGAAGATCACGCTCACCCCCGAGCCTGGCGCGACGCTGCAGTCGACTACGGTTACGGCGACGCAGAACGACGGCTCGGCCGAGATCACCCTTGACGAGTCTGACTTCACCGAGAAGCAGGACCGCTTCGGTGACTACTACTACGAGGCGACGATCAGCAACGCGCCTGACGGCTCGTACGATGTCGACGTCGACTCGTTCACCGACAACGCGGATCGAACGCAGGAGAACATCGACGTTACTGATCCCGCTGTCATCGACAACACCCAACCGGGCATCGAGAACGCCTACGTGACTGACGCTGACGGCGACTCGATGCAGATTACGGTCGTGTTCAACGAGTCGGTTACGGGTGCCGCTGCTGCCGACTTCGCTGTCGACGGTACGGCAGCAGACGGGATTGGCGGTGAAACTGACGGTGATGACACCCTCACGCTCACGATCAACCGGAACATCCAGACTGGCGACGCTCCGCCGGTTACGGTCACCGGTACTGTCTCTGAAGAGTACGATGGTGCTAATGAAGCCGCCAGCGACGATGTTGCGGACGATGACAACACCGGTCTCCACTCGCTCCAGGCCACGCTGGACGAGGGGCTGAACTCGTTCTCGGTCCCGGCCGCGTCCGGCGGCTTCAGCGCGACGGAGCTTGAGGATGCCGACGGATTCCAGAGTGTCTGGTACTACGACGCGACGTCCGGCGAGTGGGTCAACTGGGTCCCCGCCGACGGTAGCGACGCTGCGCCGTTCATCGAGGGCGGCGAAGGGTACCTCGTCGAGATGAGCCAGCAGAGCACGGTTGACATCAACGTCAACACGCAGCCTGGACTCGACGATCCGTTCCCGACGGCCCAGACGCTCGATGAGGGCTGGAACCTGGTCGGTCACTACCAGGAGGGTGCACAGGAGGCAACCACCGGCACGAACGACGCATTCGATTCCATTGCCGGCAACTACGAGACCGACAGCATCTACGCACAGAACGGCGCGAACCCTGTCGCGTACGAAATCCTCCCGGGTGACGGTGACCGAGACATCAAGCCTGGTGAGGCCTACTGGGTCCGCATCACCGCCGATGATGTCAGCTACACTGAAGAGCCGATGACCAGCGCACCCGGTCCGATCGCTCAGATCGCATAGAACTCAGACTAACCCTTTTTTTTATTAATAAGGTGATACGTAAATGACAACAAGGAACTATACACAGACGGCGACACGCATCGCTGCCGTCCTAGCCGCGGTCCTCGTCGCGACAAGCATGGTCGGTGGTGTCGCGCTCGCTCAAGACGGGCCGCCGTCGGTACCCCATCGGATCTACGGATCCGTGGCGGACGGCGACGGCGACGCCGTCACCGGCGGGACCGTCGAGATCGTCTACGACGGGAGCGTCGTGACGACCACGACGACAGACTCCAACGGGGAGTATAGCGTTCAGGTCGACGATCCCGACGCGGGCACACAGGACGAACAGATAGCCGTGCGCGTGCCCTCGATAGGCGCCTCACAGACCGTCACCTACAGCTCGGGTGAAACCACTGAGGTTGTCTTTAACGAAGGCACTGAGACGACCCCGACTCACACGTTCGAGGGGACGGTCTCGAACACCGAGGGGAACGTCGGCGGCGCGACCGTCGACGTGACCTTCGACGGCCAGACGCTGAACACGACGCAGACGGCCAGCGATGGCACCTACAGCGTCACAGTAGAGCAACAGGCCGGACTGGTCACCGGCTCGACCGTCGGCCTGAACGTGTCTGGGATCTCGATCCAAGACACGAACGTCACGAGCCAGTGGCAGTCCGGCGGCTCGACGACGGTCGACATTACGGCCCCGGCGCTCTCCGCAGACACGTTCTCGGGGACCGTCGAGGACCAGAACGGTGACGCATTCGAGGGCGCGACCGTCTCGGTCTCGACGACAGACGGTACGCTGTTGGGCGAGGGAACGACTGCCGCCGACGGCAGCTACTCCCTTGAGGCCTACCAGAACGGCGGCGTCGCTGACGGTGACACCGTCAACGTCAACGTCACGGGAGACGCTCTCGCAAACGCTGGCACGACGTCGACCTGGGAGTCCGGTGGAACGACGACGGTCAACTTCACCGTCGATCGTGTCTCCCCCCAGACCATTACCGGGACCGTCGAGGATCAGAACGGCGACGGCGTCGGCAGCGTGAACGTCGAGGCGGCCTCCGACGGCGCGTCGCTAGCCTCGACTACGACGTCCGGCGACGGCAGCTACTCGCTGTCGGTCGCCAGCACGGACTCCACCGAACTCGCCGACGGTGACACCATCACCGTCACCGCATCGGGGAGCGACCTCGATGAGGGTGACTCCGGTACCGTACCGTTCGAAGCTGGCGGCTCCGCCACGGTTGACCTAAGCGTCACTGTCACCAGCGGTGGCGGCGGTGGTGGCGGTGGCGGCGGCGGTGGTGGCGGTGGTGGCGGCGGCGGCGGCGCGCCCGCTGGCGGTGGCGGCGGTGCTGACACCGGCGACGACACTGGTGACGATACCGGCGACGACACTGGTGACGATACCGGCGACGGTACCGGCGACGACACTGGTGACGA
>NZ_SGXU01000014.1:0-28352 GCF_005435015.1 Halorubrum sp. SP9 | reverse complement strand
GACGACACTGGTGACGATACCGGCGACGGTACCGGCGACGACACTGGTGACGATACCGGCGACGGTACCGGCGACGACACTGGTGACGATACCGGCGACGGTACCGGCGACGACGGTGACGGACAGAGCGACGGCAGCATCCCCGGCTTCGGTCCGCTCGTCGCGCTCGTCGCGCTCGTCGCGGCCGCGCTGCTCGTCTCCCGCCGGAACGACTGAACAGCCCCGGACGAACGCCCGCCTTCTCCGTTTTTTCACCCCGACGAGCGACCGCCGCGCGAGACCACCGGAGCGACGTCGCTCGCGATTTCGGGGCCGCGACACCGCAAGCCGTTTTCCTCTCCTCCGAGAACCGTCGCGTAGGTCCCACGATGTCTCCTCACTCCGCGGCGCTCTCGACAGATGCGTGTACCCTCCCCGACGGCCGCACCCTCTCGTACGCGACCGGCGGCGATCCCGACGGCTTCCCGGTCGTCGTCCACCACGGCACGCCCGGATCGCGGCTGTTCGGGGCGCTGCTGTCGGACTCCGCGATCGAGGTCGGCGTTCAGCTCCTCGTTCCCGACCGCCCGGGATACGGCCGTTCCTCGCCGCCCCCGGGTGACTGGTCGTGGGAGGACTGGCCGGCCGACCTCGGCGAACTCCTTGACGCGGAATCGGTCGACCGGGCCGGCGTCCTCGGGTTCTCCGCCGGCAGCCCGTTTGCGCTCGCCGCTGCGAGCGACGACCGCGTCGCTCGGGTCGGGCTGGTGAGCAGCGTCGTCCCGCCGGCCGAGAACGCCCTCGCGACGCTCGCGTCGGTCCCGTTCGCGCTGCGCGCCGTGTTCCGAATCTCCGACGTGGTCGCGTCGGTCTCCGGCCCGAGCGCGGTCGTCTCGCAGTACACGGACCGGTCCGTCTCCGACCCGGTCGCCGAGGCGGTGGCGGCCGACTTCCACGAGGCCCTCGCCCCCGGGGCGAAGGCGGTCGAACGCGAGAACCGAGCGTTCGCGAGCGGGTCGCTCGACACCGATTCGGTCAGTGTCCCGGTTCGCGTCTGGCACGGGACGAGCGACGAGAACACGCCGCTTTCGCCCGTCCGGACGCTCGTCGACGCGGTCGACGGAACGCTGGAGACCGCCGAGACCGACCACCTCGGGACGCTGCTCGACTGTCGAGCGGCGGCGCCGGAGTGGGTCGGTCGGGAGGAGTGACCGTCGTTTAACTGCTCATCATGTAGCGACGCCGCTCGCCGGTGACAGCGGGCCGGGAGGGATCCACGCGAGCGAAGCGAGCGTGGGTCAGTCGCACCCGTCGGGTGCGACGAGACTCGAACCACGCCCAGACGTGCTCGTTCGCTCCGCTCACTGCGCGCGACTGGCCTCTTCGAATCCCTCCCTTTTCGACGGCCTCGCGGCTCGCGGAGTGCTCGCCGCGAGGAGTACGGGCCGGGAGGGATTCGAACCCCCGACCGTCCGGTTAAAAGCCGGACGCTCTCCCTAACTGAGCTACCGGCCCAGACGAATCGCTGTACGGCCAGCCGACGGATAAACGTTTAGAACCGCGATAGCGGGACGATCGACACCCGAAACGGTTTCCGACCCCCCGCCCTCGCCGCGAACATGGAGTTCGACATGCGCGCGTTCGCCGCCGACTGCTGCCGGCACCGCTCGACCGCCGGCGAGGAGGGGCCCGCCGCCGCGTTCGTCGCGGAGCGACTCGCTGACCTCGGCTTCGAGACGCACGCCTGGGACGCCGATCCCGCCCTCCTCGCGGACCACCCCTCCTTCCCGGACGACCTCGACGCGACGGCCGTCGAGGGACGGCGCAGCGTCGCGGGCGTCCTCGAACTCGGCGGCGCGAGCGACGCGGGTAACGGTGACGGCGCGGGCGGCGCGGTCGGCGAAGACGACGACGATCCGGTCCCCACCCTCGTCCTGAACGGCCACCTCGACGTCGTCCCCGCAGAGCCCTCCGAGTGGTCGAGCGACCCCTTCGAGCCGGTTTGGCGCGACGCCGAGGGACGACTTATCGATGACGCCGCCGGCGGGGACGGGGTCGGAGAGACCCTCACCGCCCGCGGCGCGGCCGACATGAAGTCCGGACTCGCCGCCTGCGTCGGCGCCGCGGTGGACGTGCGGGCGGGCGTCGCGGACGGGTCGATCGACCTCCCGCCGTCCGGGCTTCGGCTCGTGGTCGAGGCCGTCGCGGGCGAGGAGGACGGCGGCTACGGCGCGGCGACGGCCGCGCTCGCGACCCCGTACCCCTTCGAGCGCGACGCGGCGATCGTCGCGGAGCCGACGGAGCTCCGACCCGTCGTCGCCTGCGAAGGGTCGCTCATGGCTCGGCTGGAGATCGACGGGCGCAGCGCCCACGCGGCCACTCGCTGGCGGGGCGAGGACGTGCTGCCGCGGTTCGAGGCGATCCGGGAGGCGTTCATGGAGCTGGAGGCGGAGCGCGGCGAGTCGGTCGACCATCCCCTGTACGAGCGGTTCCCGGTCCCCTGGCCCGTCGTCTGCGGCCGGGTCGAGGCGGGCTCGTGGGCGTCGACGGTCCCGGCGACGCTCGGCGCGGAGTTCCGGATCGGCGTTGCGCCGGGCGAGACGGTGAGCGAGGTCGAGGCCGCGTTCCGCGATCGACTGGAGCGCGTCGCGGCCGACGACCCCTGGCTGCGCGAGCGCCCGCCTCGGTTCGAGCGGTTCTCCGTCCAGTTCGAACCGGCCGAGATCGCGGTCGACGAGCCCGTCGTCGAGGCGGTCCGCGCCGGACTCGTCGCGACCGGGCTCCCGGACGTCGAACCGCGGGGCGCGACGTACGGCGCCGATTCGCGCCACTTCGTCGCGGCCGGGATCCCGGCGGTGCTGTTCGGTCCCGGCACCATCGACGAGGCGCACTACCCGGACGAGACGATCGCGTGGGGGCAGGTCGTCCGGGCGAGAGAGGCGATCGCGGCCGCCGCGGAGCGGTTCGCGAACGACGCCGCGGCGTAGCCGTCGGCGGGTCGCTCTCGACCCGCCGGAGTCGGTCGGGGCCCGCCGTTCGCTACTCCGAGAGGTACTCGTCGAGCGCGTCCGCGACGAGCGCCCCCGGCTCGACGTTCTCCATCGAGGCGCGGCGGCGCAGTTCGACGTACGTCTCGGGCGGAAGTCGGAGCTGGAGGCGACCGAGCTCGACGCCGGCGTCCCGGACCGCGGTCTCGATGTCGGCGCCGTCGTTGACCGCGGACGCGACCGCGCGCACCTCCCGGACCGTGAGGTCCCCGTCGATCGCCGCCCACGCGAGCAGGTAGCGGTCCCGACCGCCGAGCCGCGCGACGTGCTTCGCGGCGCTCGGCGCGATCCGCCCGTTCGCGACCTGTCGCCGGACCGCCTGCGGGAGGTCGTGAACCCTCGCCCACTTGCGGATGAACGCGACGGAGACGCCCTCGCCGGCCCGCTCGGCCGCCTCCTTGTACGACCCCACGCCGCGGACGAGCGCCGCGCAGGCGGCGGCGCCGCGCAGCATCAACACGTTGTCGTCGTCGCCGACGTCGCCGGCCGCGAAGCGGGCCACCGTCTCCGCGGCCTCGGCGACGCTGTCCGGATCGCTCGGGTCGAACCCCACCGCGTCTGCGGCCCGGTCGCCCGTCACCGCCGGGTCGGCCCGGACCACCGGCTCGCCGACGGGGGAGCGTCGGTCCGCGCGTGACTCCTCGGTCATACACGTCTCTTCGGGGCCGCGGGTATAAACGCCGGGCACCGGGGCGGAACTCGCCAGCGCGTCGGAGTGCCGACGCGTCGACGGGCCGTCGGCGCCCGACCTACTTCGCGGTCCGGGCCGCCGCGTCGTCGTCCCCCTCGCTCGCCCCTCTCGCGTACAGGACGTACGAGTACCCGACGGTGATCGCGGCGGTCGCGAGCGCCGGCCCGACGAGGAAGTACACCGCGTACTCGCCGGAGAAGAGGCCCACGACCGCGACCGCGGCCGAGAGCTTGAACAGTCGGGCGCCGAGCGCGTGGGTGCGGTCCCAAACCGCGTCGTCGCTGAGCGTCCACGGCGTTCGGATCCCGACGAACCAGTTCGGCTCGACGTGGGGGAGCAGCGTTCCGACGTAGTAGAACAGCGCGGCCGCGCCGGCCACCGCGATCGTCGTCACGTCGACCGCGTAGCCGAGGTTGACGGCGAGCACCGCGAGGTGGACGGCGACGAGGAACGCGGTGATCACGACGACGAACCGGTCGTAGTGGACCCGGAACGCGGCGACGTTCTCGCGGAGGGGATCGATCCGCGGGAGCAGCGCGAAGAGGCCGATCAGCCCGGCGGCGAGGCCCGGAACGAGCCACATCCCGGCGGTCCGCGGGAGCGTTCCGGTCGGGTCGCCGGCGGCGTTCCACCGCGTCACCATCCGTTCGGGGAGGCTCGGTGCGACCGCGAGGCTGGCGAGGGCGCCGACGGCGACGAGGAGGGCCGCGACGCCGAATCGAAGCCGCGTGGACAGCCGGGACTCGGAGGGCATACGCGTCGAGACGACGCCCGCGGCAATAAAAGACTCCCGGCCGTGGGAATCGCCCTCGAAGCGCCCGGTGCGACGCAACCCTTACGCGTCGCGGCAGCCAATCAGGGGGTATGACCGACGAACGCGACGACGACGGCCACGAGTTCTCCTCGGGGCAGGGCGTCGACGCCGACTACGACGCGTTCACGCTGGACCCGCCGGAGCTCGGCGAGGACCCGAGCCGCGTCGACCCGGTCGACTCCCGCGTGTTGACCGAGGAGCTCGACCGCCGGAACATCGGCAGCGAGGACGTCGATGTCGAGCAGCTGATCGACGTCGGCCTCTCGTACATGGGGATCAACCGCTTCGAGGAGGCGACGGAGACGTTCGAGCGCGCCGCCCGTTTCGCCGAGGAGGACTCCCTGGAGGCCCAGGAGGCGTGGGTGAACAAGGGCGCCGCCCACGCACAGCTGGAGGAGTTCGACCAGGCGATCGGCGCGTACCAGGAGGCGCTGCGGATCGACGAGGAGTCCGAGCACGCCGCGACCGCCGAGACGAACCTCGCGTACGCCCTCTGGGAGTCCGGCCGGAGCGAGCAGGCGCTCGAGCACGCCGAGCGCGCCGTCGAGACCGACCCGCGCTTCGCCGAAGCGTGGTACAACCGCGGGTTCCTCCTGGTCGAGCGCGGGCTCGCAGAGGACGCGGTCAAGTGCTTCGACAACGCGATCCGCCTCGGCTACCGCGACGCGGGCGTCTTAGAGGAGAAGGCGCGGGCGCTCGAGGAGGCCGGCGAACACGAGCAGGCCGAGGAGGTCGCGGACCAGGCCGAGGAGCTCCGCCGCGAGACGGAAGAACAGCTGATCGAAGAGCAGACCGGCCAGGCCCCGGGTCCGGGCGGTCGCGGCGGTCAGCCCGGTTCGGGCGGTCGCGGCGGGCAGGGCGGTCAGCCCGGTTCGGGCGGTCGCGGCGGGCAGGGCGGTCAGCCCGGTCCGGGCGGTCGCGGCGGGCAGGGCGGCGGTCGAAGCGGGCAGGACGGCGAACGCGAGGGACCGGAGCGAGAGCTCCAGGGCGAAGGGCCAGAGGGCTTCTGAATGCTCCTTCGCGAGCGCGAGACCCCCGAGGGGCGGCTCGTCTCCGTCTGCGACGCCGACTGCCTCGGTGAGACGTACGAGGACGGTCCGGTGACGCTCACCGTGAGCGAGGAGTTCTACGGCGGCGACGGCGCCGTCGAGGCGACCGAAGCGGAGGTGATCGCCGGGCTCCGGCGCGCGCAGGTCGCGAACATCGTCGGCACCGAAGCGGTCGGCGTCGCCGTCGAGGCGGGCCTCGTCGACGAGGAGACGGTCCTGGAGTTCGAGGAGACGCGGCACGCGCAGCTGCTCTGGCTGTGAGGGCGGTGCGGCGTCCGCGGCCGTCTCGTCGGGATCCGATCCGGCTAAGGGCGCGCGCGACGAGGCGAATCCGATGAGACGACTCACGCGGAGCGAGTTGGCGTCGCGGGTGGGGCCGCGACCCCCTTCGGACGCCTTCTGGCGGCGCGCGATCGACCGGGGCGAGGCCGCGCTCGGCGTCGGCGCGGACGCCGTCGGGGGAGCGCGCGACAGAGACGCGGAGCCGACCGAACCGCTCGACACGGGCGATATCGTCGACGTCGACGACCACGCCTTCGTCGTCGTCGGAGCCGAACGGACCGAGGCCGGCGGTCGGATCTACCGGATCGAACTGGTCACCGATTCCGACGCGGAGTGAGACGGGAGGGACTGGGGCCGGCGTGGGGGCCGAGACCCCGATCAGAGCCCGGCGACGTCCTCGATGGCGTCGGTGAGCTCCGTCACGCTCTCGACGGTGTGCTCGCCCATGTGGCCGATCCGGAACGTCTCCTCGCCGAGGTCGCCGTACCCGTTCGAGAAGGCCATGTCGTACCTCTCGTTCACCGCTTCGATGGTCGCGGCCACGTCGATCCCCCGCGTGTTCTCGATGCAGGCGACCGTCTGCGACTCGTACCCTTCCTCGGGGAACATCGCGAAGTGCTCGGCGGCCCAGTCGTGGACGTACTCGGTCATCTCGCGGTGGCGCTCGTCGCGGGCGCGGTGGCCCTCCTCGAGCATGCGCTTCATCTGCTTGCGGTACGCCAACATGATCGGGATCGCGGGCGTCGAGTGGGTCTGGCCCTTCCGGTCGTAGTAGTCGATGGTGCGGCGGAACCCGCCGTACCACGAGGAGTCGCCCTTCTCGACCTCGCGGTCGTAGGCGTCGTCGCTGACGACGCAGACCGCCAGGCCCGGCGGCATCGCGAACGCCTTCTGCGTGGACGCGAAGATCGCGTCGATACCGTGCGCGTCGATGTCGACGTAGTCGCCGCCGAGCGAGGAGACGGCGTCGACGGCGAAGTAGGTGTCCGGGTACTCGGTGAGCACGTCGCCGATCTCCTCGATCGGATTGCGGACGCCGGTCGAGGACTCGTTCATCACGCCCGCGACCATGTCGTACTGGACATCGGCGGTCTCGATCGCCTCGCGGACGTCCTCGGGCTTGACCGCCTCGCCCCACTCGTACTCCAGTCGGTCGACGTCCTTCCCGAGTCGCTCGGCGACGTTGGCGTAGCGCTCGCTGAACGCGCCGCAGGTCGGCACGAGGACGTGCTCGTCGACGAGGTTGAGCGTCGTCGCCTCCCAGAACGCCGTGCCGGAGCCGGTGAGGATGACGACCTCGTTGTCGGTGCCGAGGAACTCCTTCGTGTCCTCCACGATGGTGGTGTACAGGTCGGTCATCCGGTCCATCCGGTGGCCGAACGTCGACTCGGTCATCGCCTCGATCACGTCGTCGCGGACCTCGGTCGGGCCGGGGATGTACAGCGTCTTGTCGTCGTAGTCGTCGCGGTATTCGCGTTTCTTCGTCACGGGATCCACCTGTTGGATCGTACCGCGTCGCGAGACGGTATGGTCCTTGTGATACGCTCAAAAACGAGACCGGCGGCGTTGCCCGGATCAATCGGGTTTATACGAACGGAGAAACGAAAGAACGTATGATACACGCCCGGAGAGTTACAACCGCCCGAGGTGGGCCGCCGTGAGCGGCGACGAGGAACTCGCGAAGGACCTCGGCCCGCTCGCGGCGCTCACGATCGGGATCGGGACGATGATCGGCGCCGGCATCTTCGTCCTCCCCGGCACCGCGGTCGCCCGCGCCGGGCCGCTCGCGGCGTTCACCTTCGTCCTCGGCGGCGTGATCGCCCTGTTCACCGCGCTGTCGGCCTCCGAACTCGGGACCGCGATGCCGAAGTCCGGCGGGGCGTACTTCTACGTCAACCGCGCGCTCGGCCCGATGTTCGGCTCCGTCGCGGGCTGGGCGAACTGGCTCGGGCTCGCGTTCGCCTCCGCCTTCTACATGTACGGCTTCGGCGAGTACGTCAACGCGCTCGTCGGGCTCGAACCGGTCGGACTCGGGATAGTGACGCTGGAGGCGGCACAGGTGATCGGCCTCGCCGGCGCGCTGCTCTTCATCGCGGTCAACTACTTCGGCGCGAAGGAGACGGGCGGGCTTCAGATCGTCATCGTGATGTCGCTTCTGGGTATCCTCGCCGTCTTCACCGTCGTCGGCCTGCTGAACGCCGAGATGTCGTCGCTGCGTCCCCTCGCGCCGCCGGGCACGACGAGCCAGGTGTTACCGGTGACCGGGATCATCTTCGTCTCGTACCTGGGATTCGTCCAGATCACCTCCGTCGCCGAGGAGATCAAGAACCCCGGGCGGAACCTCCCGCTCGCGGTCCTCGGCTCGGTCGTCATCGTCACGGTCGTCTACGCGCTGTTCCTGCTCGTGCTGCTCGCGGCGGTGCCGAACGAACTCGTCGCGAACAACGAGACTGCGGTCGTCGACGCCGCCCGCCTCCTGTTCGGTCGGTACGAGGTGTTCGGCTTCTCGCTGGGCGCCGTCGGCGCCGGCATGCTGCTGATCGGCGGGCTGCTCGCGACCGCCTCCTCCGCGAACGCCTCGATCCTCTCGTCGTCGCGGATCAACTTCGCGATGGGCCGCGAGAAGATCGTCACCCCGTCGCTCAACCAGATCCACGAGCGGTTCGGCACGCCGTACAAGTCGATCGCGCTCACCGGCGCGCTCATCGTCGTGTTCCTCCTCGCCGGGAGCGTCGAGTCGCTGTCGACGATGGGGTCGGTGTTACACCTGGTGGTGTACGGCCTCCTCAACCTCGCGCTCATCGTGATGCGCGAGTCGGCGGTCGAGGGGTACGACCCGGACTTCGAGGTGCCGTTCTACCCGGCCGTTCCGATAATCGGGACGATATCGTCGTTCGCGCTGATCTACTACATCGACCCGACGATCATCCTGCTGTCCGCCGGGCTCGTCGTCTTCGCGCTGCTCTGGTACCTGCTGTACGCCCGCGGGAAGGTCGAGGCGCGCGGCGTGCTCGGGACGTGGATCCTCGACCGGTCCGACGAGCTGCCGAAGGCGGCCGTGTCGGCGGCCACGTCGGTCCAGCCGAGCGGCGACGACTACCGGGTGATGGTGCCGCTCGCGAACCCCAAGACCGAAGAGCACCTGATCACCCTCGCGTCCGCAATCGCCAAGCAGCGGAACGGGACGGTCGTCGCGGTCAACATCGCGAACGTCCCCGACCAGACCTCGCTGGAGGCCGCGCGCGACCGCGGCGCCCACGAGGCGGCCCACGGCCTCCTCGACCAGGCTCGCGAGGACGCGGAGACGTTCGGCGTCGACGTGGAGACCCACGTCGTGCTCTCGCACCGCGTGTTCGAGGAGGTGTTCGACGCCGCGCGCACCTACGGCGCCGACATGACCGTGATGGGCTGGGGCGAGGACTCCCACGGGGCGCCGGGGCGCGCCGAGTCCGCCGTCGACGAGCTGGCGTACTCGCTCCCCTCGGACTTCCTCGTGTTCCGCGACCGCGGGTTCGACGCCTCGCGCATCCTCGTGCCGACCGCCGGCGGCCCGGCCTCGGACCTCTCGGGCGCCGTCGCGAAGATGCTCCAGGTCGAGTTCGGCGGCGAGGTCACGCTGCTCCACGTCACCGAGGCCGGCGAGGAGGAGGCGGGCCGGACGTTCCTCTCCGAGTGGGCCGACGCGCACGACCTCTCGGACGCGGCGCTGCGGATCGAGACGGGCGACGTCGAGACCAGCATCGAGCGCGCCGCCCGCGACGCGTCGATGCTCATCATCGGCGCGACCCAGAAGGGGCTGCTCTCGCGGCTGGTCCGCGGGTCGCTCGTCTTGGACGTGCTCGGCGAGGTGGAGTGCTCCGTGCTGCTCGCGGAGCCGAAGAGCGACCGCGGCATCCTCGCCCGGCTGTTCGGGAGCGGCGCGCGGTCGAACGACGTCACCGACGCGACGGAGACGGCCGCCGACACCGGCGTCGAGCCGGAGCCGTCGACGCCCGAGATCGACGGGGGATCGGACGCGGGCGAGGAGTCGCAGGCGGACTGACGCGACGCGTTTCCTCCTCGGTCGCCGCGGGCGCGGACTCGAAGTCGAGCCGTGTCAGCCCCAGTGCCAGAAGTGGTTGCCGTCCGTTTCGACCGGGTCGGTGCGCTCGCGGAGGTCGGCGACGTCCTCGGCGGTCGGCTCGTGGTCGTCGGGGAGCCGCTCCATGCACTCGAAACAGAGGAAGAACTCCGAGTCGTCGGTGAGTTCGAGCGTGAGTCCCTGCGTCGACTCGAACGCGAAGTTCCACAGATCGCCGATCCCGCCGGCGATCCGCACGGACCGCTCGCAGACGTCGCACGCCTCGGAGGCCATACGTACGTCTCACGGGGCGCGCGGGGTAAGGCGTGTCGCCTCGATACGTTTACTGGTACGTCCGTCGTCCCTCGGTGAACGCCGCCAAAGTCCCAATCGTTCGCTTATAAATGACTGTCTATAGATCGACGGACGATACCTCCAAAGCCCCAGCCGGCGAGGCGGGCGCACGCTCGCTGTGCGCCTCACTCGGTCGCTATCGCTCCCTCGTTCGGTGCTTACGTCGCCTGCGCCCGCCTCGCCGGCTGCCCCTTTGAGTCCCGCCCGACTGCGACCGCACGGCAACCTCACGCCTCCCCAGCCTCGCCGCTCGCTCGGGGCTCCCTTCGGTCGCCCGCGTCGCTCGCGGCGTCCCTCGCGCGGTGCTGCTCGGCCGCAAAGCGGCCTCGCAGGCACGCGCCACCGCACTCCATTTATAAGCGTTCGTCGTTCACCGATTCTTGACTTCGATCACATGCGCGTCTTCGGGGTCGAACCCGACCGCGACCGCGCCGTCGATCGGGTCGACGACGCGGACGACGAGGTCGCGGTTCTCCCAGTCCAACGTGACCCGCGTCGTCTCGCCGAGGAACTCCGCGCTGGCGACGGTCGCGCTCAGCGCGTTCTCGCCCGCGGGAGCCGCGTCGTCTCCGGAATTTCCGTCCGCGCCCGCGACGCGGAGGTTCTCCGGCCGGACACAGAAGGAGATCCGGTCGCCGACACTCGGCGAGTCGACGTCGCGCCCGTCGCCGACCCCGACGCGCAGGGTGGCGTCCCCGCCGTCGACGTCGACCGCGAGTTCTCCCGCGGCGGGCGCGTCGATCACCTCCCCGGCGAACACGTTGTTGTCGCCGACGAACGCCGCGACGAACCGCGTGGCGGGCTCGCGGTAGACGGTCCGCGGGGCCGCGACCTGCTCGGGCGTCCCGTCGTTCATCACCGCGACGCGGTCGGAGACGGCCAGCGCCTCCTCCTGGTCGTGGGTGACGTATATCGTGGTGATTCCCAGTTCGGACTGGATCTCCTTCACCTGCGCGCGAAGCCGCTCCCGGAGCCGCGCGTCGAGCGCGCTCATCGGCTCGTCCAAGAGGAGCACGTCGGGGCCGGGCGCGAGCGCCCGCGCCATCGCGATCCGCTGCTGTTGCCCGCCAGAGAGGCTCTCGGGCTCGCGGTCGGCGGCGTCGGGGAGGTCGACCAGTTCGAGCAGCTCCGCGACGCGCTCGTCGCGGGTCATTCCCCCGGGCGGCTCGGCGAAGTTGAGCCCGTACGCGACGTTCTCCCCGACGGTCATGTGCGGGAACAGCGCGTAGCTCTGGAACACGACGCCGACGTCGCGGTCCTCGGGCGGGACGCCCGCCATCGACTCCCCGCCGAACCGAACCGTCCCGCGCGTCGGCTCTTCGAACCCCGCGATCAGCCGGAGCGTGGTCGTCTTCCCGCAGCCGGAGGGGCCGACGAGCGTGAAGAACTCCCCTTCGCGCACCCGGAGGCTCACGTCGTCGACGGCGGCCGTCTCGCCGTAGCGCTTCGTCACGCCGTCGAGTTCGACGGTGACGGGGATGTCTCCCGCGACTTCCGTGCCGCGTTCAGAGCCCACGGTGGTCACCTCCGAGCCGCTCGATGACGACGAAGCTGAGCCCGGTGACGACGAGCAGGACGACGCCCATGGCGGTCGCCGGTCCGAGCCGCCGCCCGATGAACCGTTCGATCGCGACGGGCATCGTGTACGCGTCGGCGCCGGTCGCCAGCACGACGGTCGAGGTGAACTCGCCGATCGAGATCGCGAACGCGAACGCCGCGCCCGCGACGACCGCGGGCCAGACCAAGGGGAGCTCCACGTCGCGGATCACCCGCGCCCGCGAGGCGCCGAGCGCCCGCGCGGACTCGACGAGCGACCGGTCCAGTCCGGAGAGCCCGGGCGAGACGGTGCGCACGACGAACGGGTAGCCCGAGACCGCGTGCGCGACGACGATGGCGACCGCGCCGTTCGCGGCGATCCGCCAGCCGGCGACCTCGACGCCGAACACGAGCCCCCGCAGCAGTCCGAGGCCGACGATGATCCCCGACACCGCCAGCGGCGCCATCGCGGCCGCGTCGACCAGGGTTCGCCCCCGATATCGGCGCGTGGTCAACACCGCGACGACGACGCCCATCGGCAGCGCGAGCAGGGTCGCGGCCGCCGCGAACGCGAGCGAGTTCCGGATCGCGGGCCACGGCCGCACCTGAAACGCCGCCCCCGTCTGCTGGCGCTCGATCAGGAACCGGTAATGGTCGAGCGTGAGCGCGCCGTCCCCGCCCGTCACCGACGCGAGGATCATCGACGCGATCGGCGCGACGAAGATCACCCCGGCGACGGCGACGTAGGCGGCCAGGCCCGCCCGCGGCAGCAGCTCGCGGAGGGTGGGGGCCGGCGGGATCAGCGAGCGCCGCGGCAGCGGTCGCGCGCCGCGCGTGTTCGTCGAGCTGCGGGCCTCGTACCGGAGGTACGCGAGCAGGACGGAAAGCGAGATCACGAGTTCGACGATCGCCAGCGCGGCGGCCTCGGCGTAGCTCAGGTCGCGCACCAAGCGATAGACGAACACCTCGACCGTCGCCAGCTCGAACCCGCCGAGCGCGAGGACGATCGGGAAGGTGCCGAAGGTGAACACGAAGGTGAGCGCCGCGCCCGTGAGGACGGCGGGGTACACCTGCGGCGCGACCACGTCGACGAACGCCCGGACCGGACCGGCGCCGAGGCTCCGGGCGGTCTCGACCGCGCTCGCGTCCACCGACTCCCACGCGGCGGTCGTCACGCGCGCCACGAGCGGCGCGTTGTAGAACGCGTGAGCGATCACGACCGCTTCGAGGGTGAACAGCAGGTCGACCGGCGGGAGCCCGAGCGCGGTCAGGGCGGCGTTCAGGGTACCGTTCTCACCGAACGTGGCGACGAACCCGACCGCGACCATGATCGACGGGAGGACGAACGGGACGATGGTGAGCGAGCGCAGCGTCCGCCGGCCGGGGAACTCGAAGCGCGCGAGCAGGTAGGCGGCCGGGAGCCCGAGGGCGACGCTCGCGACCGTCGAGAGGGCCGCCTGGTACGCGGTGAAGCCGACGATCCCCAGCCGGCGGTCCGGAGAGAGCAGCGAGCGCGCGACCGCGGCCGGGGACTCGCCCGACAGCAGCCGCGCGAGTTCGCCGAAGTAGAACGGGTCGGTGAGGACGTCCGCGAAGACGCGGAGGGTGACGGCGCCGTCGACGACGACCGCCTCGACCAGGACGGTCGCGGTCGGATAGTAGAAGGCGACGACGAGCGCGGCGCTGGTGAGGAGCGCGAGCGCGGTCAGCGCGTGCGACTCGACGCCCTCCCGGAGGCGGGTCAGCCGGTCCGCACGCCCGCCGTCCTCGGTCGCCCGGTCGTCGTCACCGGTCGCACGCCCGCCGTCGACTCCAGTCACGCGCTCGCACCCACGTCGGCCACGGGGTTAGTTCCCGGCGAACTGTCGCTCCCAGGCCTCGACCCACGCGTCGACGGCGCCCTGGAGCTCGTCGTAGGTGAACGTCACCGGGTCGGCCGGCTCCTTCGCCAGCTCGGCGTAGTCGCTCGGCAGCTCGGCGCCGTTCGTCGCCGGGAACGCGACGTTGCGCTGGGCGATCTGGCCCTGAACCGCCGGCTCCAGCATGAACGACATGAACTCCCGGGCGAGGTCGGGTTCGTCCGCCTCGGCGAAGACCGCCATCCCCTCGGGGTTCGCGTACGCCTGGTCGTTCAGGAAGCGGATCTGGTGTTTGTCGAGGTCCTGCCCCTCCATGTCGGCGAACACCTGGTCGGTGGAGTAGGAGACGACCATCGGCGCCTCTCCCTCGCTCCACGCCGCGTACGCGTCGTCCCACGAGCCGAGGACGCGCACCTCGTTCTCCTGGAGGTCCGCCCAGTAGTCGAGGTAGTCGTAGTCGGGGTCGCCGTCCTCGCCCGCGATCGCCTCGCCGTCGCCGTCGCTCGCGACGCCGCCGTCGCCGAAGCGGTTGACCGTGTGGAGGAGGAACGCGCGCCCGGTCGAGGAGGCGCCGGGGTTCTGCGCGATGAGCGCGCCCCTGTGCTCCTCGTCGAGCAGCCCCTCGAACGTCTCCGGGGCCTCCGTCGCGGTGCCGTCGTACACGAGGCTGATGTACCCGGTGTCGTACGGGACCGCGCGGTCGAACGGGTCGAACCGGAGCCCCTCCTTCACCGCGTCGCGCCCGTCGACGTCGCCCGCCTCGACGAAGAGGTCGCCGTCGAGCTCGTCGTCGACGCGCACGAGGTCCTCCGTGGTGAGCCCCACGTAGAGGTCGGCGTCGATCGACGCGCCGGACGCGGCGCGCTCGATGTAGTAGTTCACCTCGTTGCTCGGGGTCGCCCACTCCAGCTCGGCGTCGACGCGGCTCTCGAACTCCTCTTTGAGCCACTCGCCGGGGCTCACCGAGGGCGCGTCGATGAAGCTTGTGTAGGTCGCGACCGTCAGCGTCGGGGTCTCCTCGTCGCCGTCGTCTCCCTCCCCGTCGTCGGTGTCGTTTCCGTCGGCCGCCCCGTCCCCGTCGCTCTCGGAGCCGTCGCTCCCGGAACCGTCGCCCCCGTCGTCGACGCGCTCGGCGCTGCAGCCGGCGAGCGCGGCGGCGCCGGCCGCCCCGGCCGCCGTCAGGAAGCGTCGTCGGGTGCGTGGCCGGGCGCGTCGCCGCCGCGTCTCGCTCTTGTCGGTAGTCATCACTCGGTTGTTGTACTCGGTGGTTACATAAGGGATCCGTCCGCGTCCCGAGACCGGTTCCGAGCGGCGGTTCGACTCGGCGCGGCCCCGGTCCGAAATCGCTGTTTCGACCGGACGGACCGCTCGGACCGGCGACATCCATTTACTTCGCGGCGACCACCTCGACCTATGGACGAGAACCTCGGTGCGCGGTCGACGCGGACCACGCGGCGGCGACTGCTCGCCGGCGGCGCGGCGGTCGGGGTCGCCGGACTCGCCGGCTGTCTCGGCGGCCGCGACGGACCGGTGCCGGCCCCCGAGGTGACCAGCGACCGGATCGACGACTGGCGCCAGACAGACGAGTCCGAGAGCACGGTGTTCGAGCAGTCGTACGGACCGGTCACCGTTCGGGCGCGCGAACACACGCGGATCTTCGAGTACGCGCCCGTCGCGGACGCGCTCGCCGAAACGGTCGACGCGTCGGGGTCGCCCGTCGTCTTCTTCGCGACGCGGATCGACCTCCGGCCAGCGATCGATCAGCTCCCGGCCGGCGTCGGCAGGGAGCGGGTGATGAGCCGGGTGGAGACGGCCGCGACGGGCGCCTTCCGCGCGCAGCTCCGGACCGCCGGCATCGAGAGCGTCGCGGTCGTCGACGAGGGGATCACCACCGTCCGGTCCGGCCACACCGCGACCGCGTGGCGGCTGACGGGAGAGTACGCGCTCGACGGCGGGATCCCGCTTCCGACCGGGTCGACCGCCGAGGTGGGGCAGCCCGTCGAGATCGGGGCTCGACTCGGCGTCTGGCACGACGGGACCGACGTCATCGTCGCCGGCGGCGCGTACCCGACCGAGCCGCTCCTCGAGGTCTTCGACGCGGCGCTGCCCGACTCGGTCGACGCGGAGAGTGCGGTGACGCAGCTCGCCGACGCCGAGACCGCCGAGGCGCTCGCGACCGACCCCGCCGCATTCGACGAGGACGTCTCGCAGCTGCTCATTTCGGTGGAGTGAGGGGATCGGAGGCTCCGGAATCACCGAGTTCCGTCGAAACTCTATCATTTATTATAAATGGGGTGCGGTGGCGCGTGCCTCCGAGTGGCCGCCCTCGGCGGCCGCGAGGAGCACGCGCGAGGGAGTCGGCCGACCGGAGGGAGGCCGACGAGGCTGGGGAGGCGTGAGGCTGCGGTCCCGCGAGCGACCGGAGGGAGCGAGCGGGAGTACGGAAGTCGCAGCCCGCGCAGCGAGCGAAGCGAGCGAGCAGGAACGTCTTCCGGCGGTGCGGTCGCGGTCGGGTGGGACTCAAAGAGGCAGTCGCGAGGACGCCGTAGGCGACGTAAGCACCGCAGCGAAGGAGCGGTAGCGACTGAGCGAGGAGCGCAGCGAGCGTACGGCGTCCTCGCGACTGGGGCTTTGGCGGTGTTCGCCGTCGATCAGCGGCCACTCACGTACAGCCGAGCGACTGGGGCTTTGGCGGTGTTCGCCGTCGATCAGCGGCCACCCACGTACAGCCGAGCGACTGGGGCTTTGGCGGTGGTCGCCGTCGATCAAGTCTCAGCTATTTATAAACGAGCGACTGAGCCTTCGGAGACGTTCGCCGCGCAACCCTCCGTTTCGTCTCGAACCGACCAGTTTAATCGGCGTCCTCGACTCTCGTTCCGTATGAGCGACTTCCCCGAGTTCGAGGTGATCCCCGCCGTCGACGTTCAGGACGGCGAGGTCGTCCAGCTGGTCGGCGGCGAGCGCGGGACGGGCAAGCGCTACGGCGACCCGGTCGCGGCCGCCGAGCGCTGGATCGAGGCGGGCGCCGAGACGCTCCACCTCGTCGACCTCGACGGCGCGTTCGAGGGCGAGCGCGTCAACGCGGCGGCGATCGAGGCGGTCGTCGAGAGCGTCCCGGACGAGACCGGCCTCCAACTGGGCGGCGGCATCCGGACCGCGGAGGGCGCGCGCGACCTCCTCGAGTTGGGCCTCGACCGCGTCATCCTCGGCACCGCGGCGGTCGAGACGCCCGAGATCGTGGGCGAGGTCGACGACACCCACCCCGGAACCGTCGTCGTCAGCCTCGACGCGAAGGACGGCGAGGTCGTGGTGTCGGGGTGGACCGAGGGGACCGGGCTCGACCCCGCCGAGGCCGCGGCGCGCTACGAGGAGCTGGGCGCCGGCGCGATCCTCTTTACGAACGTCGACGTGGAAGGGCAGTTAGAGGGGATCGACCGCGAGGCGGTCGCGAGCGTCGTCGAGGCCGTGGACATACCCGTCATCGCCTCCGGCGGCGTGGCGAGCGTCGAGGACGTTGTCGATTTAAAAGAGGCCGGCGCGGCCGCGGTCGTCGTCGGCACCGCGCTGTACGAGGGCGAGTTCACGCTCCGAGAGGCGCAGAAGGCCGCGGACGAGGGTTAAAAGCGGAGCGCGGGGTCGTCGTCGATCGCTTATAAATAACTGACTTCGGATCATCGGCGAACACCTCCAAAGCCCCAGCCGGGAGGGCGGCGCACGCTCGCTGCGGTCCTCACTCGGTCACTCACTGCGTTCGCTCCCTCATTGCGGTCCTTACGTCGCCTGCGCCGCCCTCCCGGCTGCCCCTTTGAGTCCCGCCTCGCACGGCACCGCAGCCTCACGCCTCCCCAGCCTCGCGGCTCCCTCCGCTTCGCTCCGGTCGCCGCGTCCCTCGCGCGGTGCTCCTCGCGGCCGCCGAGGGCGGCCGCTCGCAGGCACGCGCCACCGCACCGCCTATTTATAAGTACACTCTGAACTCCTCAATCACATCAGCTCCTCTCTCGCGGACTCGAACGCCCTCACACCCGCAACCGACTTACGAATCCCCCGCGACGGGCCCGTATGAGCGAGCACGACCGGACCGCGGCCGTCACCCGCGAGACGAGCGAGACGACGATCGAACTCACCCTCGCGGTCGACGGCGACGGGGAGAGCGAGGTCGACACGGGGATCGGCTTCTACGACCACATGCTGGCGTCGTTCGCCAAACACGGCCTCTTCGACCTGACGGTCCGCTGTGACGGCGACCTCGTGATCGACGACCACCACACGATCGAGGACGTGGCGATCTGCCTCGGCGAGGCGTTCGACGAGGCGCTCGGCGAGAAGCGCGGCATACGGCGATACGCCGACCGCCGCGTTCCCCTCGACGAGGCGGTCGCGAGCGTCGTCGTCGACATCGCGGGGCGGCCGTACTACGAGTTCTCCGGCGAGTTCTCTCAGGAGTCCGTCGGGGAGTTCACCAGCGTCATGGCCGACCACTTCGCGCTCTCTCTGGCCCACAACGCCGGGCTGACCCTCCACGCGACGGTCGAGACGGGCGACAACGCCCACCACGAGGTCGAGGCGCTGTTCAAGGCGCTGGCGCGTGCGCTCGACGACGCCACCCGCCTCGACGAGCGCCGCAGCGACACGCCGAGCACGAAGGGCGAACTCTGACGCGACGCCCGCGCTCGCGGCGCGCGCCCTCCCGGCGTCCCCTCACTCGGGCGCGGCGAACTCGTTGTACTCCCCGTGGTGGTAGACGAGCTCGCCCTCGTCTTCCAGCTCGTGAAGCAGGTCGAACACCTCGCTGTACCCGCGGTCGCGGTCGTACTCGACCGCGAGCCGCTGGACGACGATCCCCGGCGTCACCGCCGCGGCCTCGTGTTCCTCGACGATCCGGACCGCGAGCTGTCGGAGCTCCGCCGTTTTCGGATCCATTTCGTGACGCCGTTCGGCCCGCCCCGACAAAACGCTCCGGGCCCGCTCGCATCCCCCGTGCTCCGCCGACCACTTATCACCGCGCGAACCGTTGACACGCTCGCATGGAACTCGACTGCGAGGGTTGCGCCGGCTGCTGCGTCGACTGGCGCCCGCTCGACCCGGCCGCGGCGGGCTCGGACCGCACCGGCCCGCGCCCCCCGCTCGACGACGCCTACGACCTCGTGCCGCTCACCCGCGACGAGGTGGCCCGATTCGTCGACGACGGCCTCGCTGACACTCTGGTACCCCGACTCTTCGAACCCGCCGAGCGCGACGACAGCGTCCGGATCGACGGGACCGACCTCGCCGCCGTCGACGGTCGACCCGTCTTCGTCGTCGGCCTCCGGAACCCACCCAAGCCGGTCGCGCCGATCGGCACCGACGAGCCGCGCTGGCTCGACGCGTGCGTCTTCCTCGACCCGACGACGCTCCAGTGCCGGATCCACGACACCGACCGCTATCCGCGAACCTGTGCGAGCTACCCCGGGCACACCCTCGAGCTCGGCGCCGAGACGGAGTGCGAGCGCGTCGAGGCCGCCGGCGGCGGCGACCGGCTCCTCGACGACGCGCCGCCCGCTGACCTCCCAGCGCCGGCGTTCGGCCCGCAGGCGCTCGGCGCGACCGTCTTCGCCTATCCCGACCCCGACGACCTCGACGGCGTCGTCGCCCGTCTCCGCGACGGGGCGGGGACCGCCGCCGACCGCGCCCGCTTCGCCGGCGCCGCCGTCGGCTCCCGCCCCGGGTCGCTGTCGGTGACCCGCGAACGCATGGCCGAGGCCCGGGAATGCGCCCGCGAGGCCGACTCGTGGGTCGGCCGAGCGATCGAGGCGTGGACCGAGCGCGCCGGCGCCGACGGCGATCGCGTCGCCCTCGACCGCGACGCGCGCGACCGGCTCGTCCGTGAGACGGAAGACGACGCCGGCGCGCCGGGCACGCCGGGGTGGAGTTCTGAGGGATGAACGCCGACCGCGGGAGGGGGGACCGCGACCGTTCGCCTCCTCCCTTCACCCGCCCCGCTTCCGGTACCAGACGCGCTCGCCGACCGGCGACTCGCCCTCTCCGATCGGGAGCCGGCTCACGAACAGGTCCCTGACGGCGAACGTGATCACCAGTTCGACGGGCGCGGCGTCGGACTCGGCAGCGTCTCGCTCGCCGCCGGCGTCGCCCGACGCGACCGGCCGCACCGTCACGACGCAGTGGCCGTCGCGCTTCCCTATCGACTCGACGACGCCGACGGACCACCGGTCGACCCGATGCGCCGGCTCCCGGGCGTGAACGCGGTCGTGGTTCACGCCGGCCTCCGTGCGTCGGTCACGACGTCCCCGCTTCCGCGTCGTCCTCGTCGCCCGCGACCCGTCGCACCGCGAGCGCCCCCTCGCAGACGCACTCGCCCTCGCACTTCGGACACTCCTCGGCGGATCGCTCGATCGGGTCGCGGTGGACCGTCTCGTACCCGTGCGCGTCGAACAGTTTCTCCGGCGAGTCGTCGCCGCCGTGGTACCACGAGTCCGCGAGGAACAGGTCGACGCCGCGCGCCGCGCCGACCGCGTGTAGCCGTTCGAGCAGTCGGCTCCCGATCCCCCGACCGGTCGCCGCCTCGCCGACGTATCCCATCTCGAGGTGGCCGTACCGGTCGGCCGCGGGGAGCAGATCGCGGTCGTCGAAGAAGTACATCTCGTCGGCGAGCTCGGCCGGGTCCGCGAACTCGCGGAGCGCCATCACGCCGCAGACCGCGTCGCCGCGGTCGCCCTCGCTACGGTCGTCGCCCGACTCGGCCACGTTCGCGTCGTCGCCCGACTCGACCGCGACCAGCACGTGGTACGTCGGGTCGTCGAGTCCGAGGTCGACGCCGTAGGTGCTTCCCTCGCTGAAGTGAGCGGTGATCAGCTCCTCCAGCGGCTCGGCGTCGCCCGGCCGCGGGTCTCGGATCGCGAACTCCGTCATCTACCGGACGGACGCCGCGGCGGAGCAAGAGCGGTTCGGTGTCGGAAGCGGGGGTCCCCGTCAGCTCCCGGCGCCCGGCCGCCAGACCTCCTGCCGTCGGTCGAGCCACGCCACGACGACGACGTGCGGCAGCGTCATCGCGGCGATAGCGACGAGCGACACGGCCAGCAGGTCGCCGGGCGCCGCCACGCCGGCCGGGACGCTCGCGCCGACCGCGCCGACCACGAGGAACCCCCCGAGCGTGAGCGGCGCGGCGTCGCGACCGAAGCGTGCGAGCGCTCCGACGGCATCGCCGGCCGACGCCGCGCTCGCGGCCCCGGGATCGACGAGGACGAGGCGCCCGACGTGCCGGAGCGCGTGCCACAGCGCGAAGTACACCCCGATCGCGAACACCGGCGCCGCGAGCAGGAACCACGCCCACAGCACCGCGAGCTCGCCGACGTCGCGCCGCCAGCCGCCGGGGTCACGCCGCGAGCCGTCGGGACCCCGGCCGCTTCGGACCCGCCGGTAGCCGAGGGCGACCGACGCCAGCGTCGCGGCCGCCATCCCGAGGCCGACCGCGAACCGGACCTCGGGGACGAACAGCGGGGCGACCGCGCTCGTGGCCGCGCCCGAGTCGACGAGGAACAGCCCGACGATCCACTCGGCCACCAGCCGGTACTCCTCGGGGTGCGCGAGGAGGGGAACCCCCATCGGGAGCCCGCCCCGGACGACGAGGGCCAGCCACCGCTCCGCCGACGAGGGCAGGTGTTCGACGCCGGCGATCGCGAGCGTCGCCACGTCGCCCTGTCCCCAGTGGAGCCACGTGAGCGCGATGAAGCCGACGAACGCCGCGACGGGCGCGACGAAGAACGCCGCGACGACCGCCCCGCCGAGGACCGCGTAGACGACCGAGACGACCGCGATCGACCGCCGGAGCGACACGCCCGGCGCGGCTCGGAGCGGGACGAGGTGGTCGACCGCGCCGTGCGCCATCCCGACGGCGAGGGTACCGAGCGCGAACGTCGCGACGCCGACTTCGACCGGAAACAGGGGGGTCACGGCACCGATCGGCAGCAGCGCGGCCAACGCCAGCGCCGGGCGACGCGCGAACCAGCGGTCGACCCGCTCGGCCGCGGACTCGGGTTCGGTCTGCGCGTCCGCGGGGGTCGCTCCGGCGTCGCGCTCGCGGGCCGCCGCGGAACGGGACTCGCTCGCGTCCGTCGACGCCGCCGGCGCCTCAGTCATCGACCACGTCGGGGTCCGGGTCGGCCGGCGCGTCCGGACCGGGGACGTCGCGCTCGGTTCTCCCGGACGGCGCCGGTTCCGCGGTCTCCCGCCGCCGGTCGTTCCAGTCGAGGACCCACTCGAACAAGACGAGGCCGTTGATCGTCATCACTCCCGCGGCGACGAAGAACAGCATCTCCTCTATCGGAAGTCCGAGGACCGTGATCCCGCTCGTCAGCTCCGGCGACAAGTACCAGGTCCCCATCCCGATCGCGATCCGGTCGGCGACCCAGAAGTACGCTGCCGGGACCAGCGTCGCCGTGACCCACAGCCGAGGCGTGCGCGCGAGGTACCCCCCGCCCACGCTCCACTGGAGCGCGAGAACCGGCCCGACCCACGCGATCAGCCCGCCGAGATACAGGAACGAGGGGTCGAGCCGGACGAGCGTCAGCCCGATCGGCACCATCGCGAGGCCGACGGCGACCCCGGCGGCCCGCGGCGCGCGGTCGAAGTCTCCCTCCCGAAACGTCGGGTCGAAGCCGATCCGGTGGAGCGCGAGCGCGACGACGACCGTCTGTACCGTGAAGAAGAGGTACTCCCCCAGCGGGATCGACAGCGCCCGCGCGACGACGGCGCCGTCGGCGTATCCCCACGCCCCCCGTCGGATCATGTAGCTGATCCACGGCGTGGTGTAGGCGTACGCGATGGCGACCAGGATCGCGATCCCGACCGCCGCGCGCCGACGCCGCGTCGGTTCGTACCGGGGCGCGAGGTACCACAGGAGCGCGAGGACCGGGAGACTGAAGACGAGATGGAACTGGAGATACGTCAGCGTCGGCAGCATCGACTCACCCCAACGAAGACGCTCATACCTCCGCTTACGCTCCGTTTCTCTTTAACCCTTCAGCCGAACGTCGTCAGGTACCGCCGGACCGAACGCGTTCGGGCGTCACTCGTCCGCCGCGAGGACGCCGTGCGCCGCCAGCACCTTCCCGAGCCGATACATGGACGCGACGACCGAGTCGCAGACGGGTCGCACCGCGGACTTCGGGACGAAGCCGACAGCGAGCCCCGCGACCTCCAGCATCGGAAGGTCGTTCGCGCCGTCACCGACCGCGACCGTCTCCGTCATCGGCACCCCGACCTCGGCCGCGAGGTCGGCCAGCGCGTCGTCTTTCGTTCCCTCGATGAGCGGTCCCTCGGCCTCGCCGGTGAGCGCCCCGTCCGGTCCGGTCGGTAATCGATTCGCGACGATCGTGTCGACCGCGACGCCCTCCCGGGCGAGCGCCGCCTCGACGCCGTGCTCGAACCCGCCGGTGAGCACGGCGACGTGGTGGCCCTCCTCCCGCAGGCGCTCGATGAGGCGCGCGGCGCCGGGCCGGATCCGGACCGCGTCGAACGCGTCGGCGACGTCCGCCGCCGAAAGCCCTTCGAGCAGCGCCGCGCGCTGATAGAGGCTCTCGGCGTAGCTGAGCTCGTCGTTCATCGCCCGCTCGGTGATCTCGGCGACCTCGTCGGCGACGCCGGCCCGCTCGGCGAGCAGGACCGTCATCTCGGAGTCGGAGAGTGTCCCGTCGAAGTCGAACGCGATGAGACTCATGACGTCCGTTCGTCGCGGCGGGGCCTTGAAGCGCGCGGTCGGCCGCGACGTCGTCGGGACGGCGCCCTCCGAAGCGCCCCCTTACGGCCGCTCGCCGCGGTACTCGACGTAGGTGACCTCCTCCGCACACCAGGAACACCCGCACTCGCTGTAGTAGCCGCTCCGCCCGGTGAGCCGATCGGGGTGAGTGATCTCGATGCCGCGCTGGAACCGCTCCGCGAGCTCGTGGTAGCGGTCACACTCTTCCCAGAACGACGCCGCAGCGTCCATCACGTGCGACCACGAGAAGCTCGTATTTGAACGTTTCTCCGAAATCAACCCGCTCAGCCCCGTTGTAACCCCTTCCCACGCCGATCCCGTCACTCGCCCTCCGCGTCGGCGAGGAACTCCACGTCGCCGGCGATGACCGCGCTCGCGATGACGCCGACGCCGACGGCGGTCGCGACTCCGAGGGTCGTCAGCGTCACCGAGATCGCGGACCCGCCGACCGCGACGCCGACGAACGCCCCGACGGACCCGCCGACGCCGCCGGCGATCACCGCGAGCGTCTGGGCCTCTCGCATAGGTGTCGATTCAGTAACACGGGTTATAAGCGTTCCTCCCGGGTTCTCTCGGGTGATAACGCCGTCGCGGCGGGCGAGGAGAACGCGAAACGCGGCTCCGCCCGCCCGTCTCAGCGCGGGTACTGCCGGCCGATGTCGAGGCCGTCTCCCGCCGACTCCGCCTCCGCGGACGCGTCCCCTTCCTCCTCGCCGCCCGGACTCACGCTCCCGGTCCGGTAGCCCGCCATGTCGAGGGTGACGTACTCGAAGCCGAGGTCTGTGAGGTGTTCGTGGACGGCGTCGGCGAAGGCGGGGTCGAGCGCGCGCTCCAGTTCCTCCGGCGCGATCTCGACGCGCGCGAGGCCGTCGTGGTCGCGGACGCGGAACCCCGAAAAGCCCCACTCGCGGAGCACGCGCTCGGCCTTCTCGACGCGGGTCAGGCGCTCCTCGGTCACCTCCAGCCCGGTCGGGATCCGCGAGGAGAGACACGCCATCGAGGGTTTGTCGGCCACGGAGAGGCCGTAGGACTCCGCGATCGCGCGGACCTCGTCCTTCGTGATCCCCGCGTCGAGCAGCGGCGAGAACACGTCGAGCTCCTCGACCGCGCGGAGCCCGGGCCGGTGTCCCTCGCCCGGGTCGTCCGCGTTCGTCCCGTCGCAGACGGTGTCGATGCCGAGCTCCCTGGCCGTCTCGTACATCCGGCCGAGCCGCATCGTCCGGCAGTGGTAACACCGGTCGCCGTCGTTGGCGACGAAGTTCGGGTCGTCCAACTCGGAGAACGTCACCGTCTCGTGAGCGATTCCGATCTCCTCGGCCACTCGCCTCGCGTCGTCGAGTTCGGCGGCCGGGAGCGTCTCGCTTCGGGCGGTACACGCCACGGCGTCGTCGCCGAGCGCGTCCGCCGCCAAGGCGGCCACCACCGCGGAGTCGACCCCGCCCGAGAACGCGACGAGGACCCCGTCGCGCTCGCCGAGCGCGTCGCGGGCCGCCGCCGCTTTCGCCGCCGTCTCGGAGGCGAGCGATCCGTCGCCGACGCCTCGCGCCGTCTGGCTCATGGCCGGCGTTGGCGGCGGGCGCGAAAAAGGGCGTCGCACGCGGAATCGACCCGGCCGGTCGCGCCCCGCCGCGCCGGACCGCGGGAGCGACCCGCACGCTTTACACCGTTGCCGCGATACCGGCGAGTAGATGCAGCTGGAGGCGATCCCCGGCGTCGGCGCCAAGACGGCCGCGGCCTTACGCGAACTGGACGACCCGGCCGCGACCGTCGAGTCCGGCGACGTGGCCGCCATCGCCCGCGCGCCGGGCGTCAACGAGGCCCGCGCGGCCCGCATCGCCCGCGGGGCGATCCGCCGCCGCCACGGCGACGACGGGCGCGTGCTGGCCACCGACCGCGCCCGCGAACTGTACCGGGAGGCGATAGACCTGCTGCGCGAGCGCACCGTCACCGACTACGCGGCGAAGCGACTGGAGACCTTCTACCCGAGCGCGTCCGCCTCGCGGATCGACGAGGCGCAGGCGTTCGCGGCCGACGCGACGGACCGCGATCCCGACCCGGCGGTCCGCGAGGCGCTCGCGGACTGCGCGCCCCTGTCGGACCCCCCGACCGTCCGCGTCCGCGACCGGTGCCTCGCGACCGCCGACGCCGAGACGCTCGCGCGCGCCGAGTCGGCCGTCCCCGAGCTCTCCGTCGAGACCGTCGAGGACGCCCGCGACGTCTCCGAGCTCGGCCGGTCGTACGCCTCCGTGATCGTCTTAGACGAGTCGTTCGCCGGGCTCGACGTGGAGGGCGACGTGAGCGTGCGGCCGGACGCCCTCGAAACTCCCGCCGAAACCGTCCCCGAGCGCCTGCTCGCGTTCTTCGCCGAGAACCGCGAGCGGCTGGAGGCGGCCGTGGCGGTCCACGAGGCGGCCGCGGCGGCCGGCGACCCGGTCTCTGGCGGCGACTCGGCCGAAGAGGGCGACTCCGACGCCGGCCCTCCGGTCGACCTCGACCGCCTGCGTGACGCGCTCTCGCGGCTCGACGACGACGGCACCATCGCCGGCGACGCGGAGTTAGACCGGCTGACCGGCGCCGTCGACGACCTCGACGCCGCGGTGTCGACGGCGGCCTCGGTCGCCGACGACCGGCTGCGCGAGGCGATCCGCGAGCGCGACGTCACCATCGAGGGGACCGACTTCCTCTCCTTAGTCGAACAGGGCGCCCGCGTCGACTCGCTGCTCGACCGCGAGCTGGCCGACGAGTACGACGCGGCGGTCGACGCCGCCCGCGAGCACCTCGCCGACGCGCTCCGCTTGGAGCCCGAGGAGGCGGAGCTGGCCGACCGCGTCTTCGGCGGCGACCCCTCTTTCCCGGTCGAGCACGACGAGAGCGCGGTCTCGCGGCTCCGGACCGAGCTCTCCGCGGCCCGCGACCGCCGCGCGGCGAAGCTGAAGGCCGACCTCGCGAGCGACCTCGGCGACCTCCGCGAGCCGGTCGAGGACCTCGTGCGCGACGCCTTGGAGCTCGACGTCGAGCTGGCGATCGCGCGGTTCGCCCGCGACTTCGACTGTACGATTCCCGAGGTGGTCGGGCCGGAGAGAGGCGACGCCGAGGCCGGCGGCGACGCGGTCGCGGGCTTCCGCATCGAGGGCGGCCGCTCCCCGCTGCTCGACGTCGACTTCGCGGACGTCGAGCCGGTCGACTACGCCGTCTCGGGCGCGACGCTCCTGTCGGGGGTCAACTCCGGCGGGAAGACCTCCACGCTCGACCTGGTCGCCCTGGTCGTCGTCCTCGCGCAGATGGGCATGCCCGTGCCCGCCGAGTCGGCGACCGTCGAGCGCTTCGAGGAGGTCCACTACTACGCGAAGTCGCAGGGGACCCTCGACGCGGGCGCGTTCGAGGCGACGCTCCGCGACTTCGGCGACCTCGTCGACGGCGCGGACGGCCGGCTCGTCCTCGTCGACGAGCTGGAGTCGATCACCGAGCCGGGCGCCTCCGCGAAGATCATCGCCGGCATCCTGGAGGCGCTCGACGACCAGGACGCGACCGCGGTCTTCGTCTCCCATTTGGCCCGCGAGATCCGCGACGCCGCGGACTTCGAGGTCGCGGTCGACGGCATCGAGGCCGCGGGGCTCGTCGACGGCGAGCTGCGGGTGAACCGCTCGCCGAAGAAGGGTCACCTCGCGCGGTCGACGCCGGAGCTCATCGTCGAGAAGCTCGCGGACGACCGCGGCGGCGAGTTCTACGGCGACCTGTTGGAGAAGTTCTGAGGGGCGGCTCGTCGGCGCCGACCCTACTCGCCGTCGTCGTCGGTTCGGTCGGCTCAGTCGCCGTCGAGCTCCGCGGTGACCGTGATCTCGACGTCGAGCGGCGCGGGGAGCCGAGACACCTCGACGCAGGTTCTCGCCGGGTACGGCTCCGAGAGGAACGCCCGGTACGCCTCGTTGACCGCGTCGTAGTCGCCCATGTCGGTGAGGTAGACGGTCGCCGACACGATCGCGTCCGGGGTCGTCCCGGCCGCCTCCAGGATCGTGGCGACGTTTTCGAGCGTCTGCGTCGTCTGTTCGGCGACCGACTCGGGGGCCTCGCCGGTGTCGGGGTCCACGCCCGTCTTCCCCGAGACGTGGACCGTGTCGCCGGAGACGATCCCCTGTGAGTACGGACCGAGGGCCTCCGGCACGTCGTCCGTCGTGATTTCTCGCATTGCTCAGAGGACGACGCGCCGCGGTATCAAGATGCGGGTCGCAGGGGTCACCCCGACCGCTCCGGACGCTCTTCGCCCCGCCGACATATTCATACAGGCTCGGTCGGAATCGAGCCGTATGCCAGCCGTGTCCCCGTTCGGCGTCCTCCTCTTCGCGGCGCAGGTCGGCGTCGGCGCTCAGGTGTCTCGCTCGCTTTCGACCACCGGCCGCGCTCGTCGCGCCGCGGTCGGGCTCGCGGTCGCGGTGCTCGGACTGTTGGTCCTGTTCCGCTTCGGCGCCGTCGCGGCGCTCACGGCCGACCTGATCGCGCTCCTCGTCGTTGCGAGCGCGACGGGATCGTCCGGTCGCCGCCCGACCGCAGGGTGTCCTTTATAAGTTAGACCGTGGTGTCGCTGTCGGCTGTTTATAAACGACCGACGCTGCTGGGGTGCCGGTATCCAAAGCCTCAGCCGCTCGTTTATAAATAGCTGCTAGCAAGCCCACGGACGACGCCTCCAAAGCCCCAGTCGCGAGGGCGAAGGCGCGGGACGCAAGGACCGCAGGAGGGTGCGAGCGAAGCGAGCGACCGACGAGGACCGCAGCGACCGCACCGAGCCCTCGCGACTGCCCCTTTGAGTCCCGCCCAGCACCGCCCCGCACGGCACCTCACGCCTCCCCAGCCTCGTCGCTGGCGGCAGACGCCGCCAGCGACTCCCTCGCGGGCTGGCTCGCGGCCGCCGAGGGCGGCCGCTCGCAGGCGCGCC
>NZ_SGXU01000148.1:0-999 GCF_005435015.1 Halorubrum sp. SP9 | reverse complement strand
CTCTATCGACGAGGTTTCAACAGTGAGCCGCGTCGAACAAATTCGCGTTGAGCGGGCATATCGACACGTCTCACGTGAACTCGGGTTAGAAATTCCACCAACAGATCCTCGTTCGTTCATCGGGCGGATTGCGTCGGACGTGGAGTGTACGGACGCGACAGAGCGAGAGGCACGACGTCTCGCCGGAATAGCGGTTGAAAACGGTGTTCACAGCGGGAAACATCCGGTAGGCATCGCCGCAGGGGCACTGTACGCGGCTGCCAAACAGTGCGATGAGTCTCTCCGACAAGCAGATATCGCTCATGCTACGGACGTAAGCGAGATGACGATACGGAACCGGTATCCTGAGATTTTGGCCGCAACAGATACCGAGGATGAATAGGCACAGTGAGTAGTTGACTTTTGCTTGAGTAGGTTCGAATTGGACAGTATCGATCAAGGATTGTTTTGCTCTGTTGGATCGCATAACTGTGTCCGGACCAAGATATCACAAAAGGCGGAAAAATCATTTTTCGCCGTCGACAGCATAGATCAACCTCCTACGACATCTGCTGCCTTACTTCTCTTCCAAATGTGTGTTTCAGAAGCCCTCAACGGCGATACAGTTTCGATCTTGTTTTCACCTAGTCCTAACACATTCTGCGGATTTAATGAAAAACAGAAAGAGAAGCTAGAGTGAGTATATTATTCCAGATACTTAAGTAGAAAATAGAAGGCACGCATCAAATCTATCCTCCGAGATTATGCGGAGTGGTGGTATGGTGAGGTCGTTAACTTAACGGATCTCATCTCATAACCGCGCAAGGAGGGCAGCCCCAACGGGGAAGGGAACGTTATGATTCTCTGTCGAACTGTACCGAAAGGTCGACCGCGGGACGATCTCACGGTGGAAGATCCAACGGACTATCAGAAACGGAAGGGCAGCAGAGCAACAAGGGTGTTAATGTATCTCTTCTAATACCTCTGGCCCCCTCAGTATCCGGAAGAATTGCTCGTACT
>NZ_SGXU01000147.1:0-1001 GCF_005435015.1 Halorubrum sp. SP9 | reverse complement strand
CGCTCTTGTGTAGCACATTGTTGATTTCAGAGAGTAGCTTTGACGGCGTGTTTGAGCGCTTTTCGTCCGGGTTTGCGGTAGAGTTCTCGTCTGAGTTGGAACGCTCGGAGATACTGTGTGAGGCGATCTTTTGAGATGCCTCGATGCGGCGAGAGCCACCGTCGCGCCAGCGACGCGTGGCTCTCGCAGGTATTCACGTGGACCGTGTCGTCGGCGTATTCACCGTCTCCGTGAACGACGTATTCGCGGTCGAATTGCTCATCTTCATCAAGCGGATCGTACGCGCAAAATCCGTCGGTATAGACGGTGAGAGGCTCCTGCTGGCGGTCAGCCAGCAGGAGCCGGATCGTCGATTCGTCTGCGGATTTCGCCGGCACAACGTACCGTTGCTCGGTGCCACGATCCACGAGGACGAACACGGGCGGTTTGTCTTGCTCATACGTTCCGCGTCCGCGTCGTGAGAGGCCGCGAGAGCGCGACCAGCGGTCGCGCTCGCGGCCTTTCAAGCCGGTAGAGACGTAGAACTCGTCAATTTCAACCGGGCCACGGAGATCGAGTGACGGCGCGTCGAGCGCTTCGGCGAAGCGCTCGACACGCCTGTGGATCGTTTTGTAGGTAACTTCGATTTCGCACTGTAACTGCCTGAGACTCGTGTTAAACCGTAAAAACGCGTAGATCGAGAACAACCATTTGCGGAGTGCGATCTTCGAGTGAGCGAAGATCGTGCCAGTCTTATCGTTGAACGTGCGGTCGCAATCCTTACAGAGATACCGCTGAAACTGCCCGTAGCTGCCGTTTCTGACCGTTCGGTCAGAACGGCAGCGAGGACAGGAAACGCCGTCACGCCAGCGAACCTGTTGGAGCAGGTCCGCTGCGACCGATTCCGACCCAAACACATCCAGCGGAATCATTCGTGTCGGACATCGCTGACGCGGTGTCCTTGTCCTCTTCGACACGACAGCGACAGCTCGCCAGTATCAACAATCTCCTACGGAAGAGCG
>NZ_SGXU01000146.1:0-1014 GCF_005435015.1 Halorubrum sp. SP9 | reverse complement strand
TTTGTGATTGACAATCAGGGTGAACTTGACATCGAAATATCGCCTGAATGAGTTCTAATTCTCAATCAACTGAGGAGGTGATTACTTTACAGGAGCGGACAGAGACGGACCTCTCCAATCAAGCACTCACGGAGGAAGATTACGCCGCCCTTGATAAGCATGATAATGTAAGTAGTGTGTCCATTGCCTCTGAAAAAGTCAAAATAAAGCAGCACATTGGACATATCGGGCTTCCAAGTGGAGCGTATCTTGAGGTACTCCCCAAAGATAGCCTAGAGGGATTCAAACTATTATACTATCTAGCGAAGGCGGGTCGGGTAAGCGAAGAACTTGTCACTAGTAGAGGAGAGATCGGGTTCTCGGTTGGAGAGTCATTCATTGAAGTCGTAGGACAGGTCTACGCGCAAGAGATTAAACGACTGTTACGAAGGGGGATCCACAAACGATACCTCCCCAAGCAGCGAGCGACTGACCACGTCAAGGGTCAGCTTCAGGTGACCAAACAATTAGCTCGTCAGGAGCCGTTCGCAACTTCCTTCGAAAGTCAGTATGATGAACTCACGGCGGACATTCCTCTCAATCAGTTAATTCTATTTGCTGCTGTTAAACTGGCAGAAGAGGTTCCGGAACCTACAGTAGAGGACAGACTCAGGCGACAGATCAGAGATCTTCAACGGATAGTCTCACTCCCTCTAACCCCACCACATCCATCCGAAGTCACGCTTACCAGAGAAACGCAGGGGTACAAGCCGCTGGTGAAGTTTGCAGAACAGATCCTCGACGAGAATTATATCGATACCTTCGGTCAGCAGACTAAGGTGATTGAATCTCTGCTCATCAACACAGAGACATTGTTCGAAGAAGTAGTCTATTCTCTCGTCGCTGACGTGGTCCATGGCTCTCGTTACATTCCAGAAGGAGATGGAGATCCTGAGTCAGAAGCAGATTCGGACATCGGGCATCTGTTGAGGGACGAATCAGGAGATGGAATACAAGGAATGCAACCAGATATTT
>NZ_SGXU01000145.1:0-1019 GCF_005435015.1 Halorubrum sp. SP9 | reverse complement strand
ACAGTAACCGTAGACTCTGATACTGCAGGCGCAAAGATTACGATTGACGTGAGTGCCGCTGTCTCTGCTGGTGCGGCTCCGCAGAGTGTCAGCGCGACATCTCCTGGTGACGACACCATCGACAACGCTACTTACTTCAGTAGCAACAACACGGTCGTCGTCCAGACGACTGACGGTAGTGACACGAACACCAACGTCTCCGTCGACATCACTCACGACACGACTGACCTCTCGGCGGCTGCTGGTGTTTCGTACACCGTTGGCGACGGGTCTACCACCATGTCGCCGACCTTCGACGCGGTCGAGCCTGGTGTTCAGGACGTTAGCGTGACCAGTGGTGCTGACCTCGCGGAAGAGGACAGCCCGGTCACTCAGACTCAGGCCGTTGACATCAGTGTCCCGAACGACGGAGACAACCAGGTTACGGTCGACATCAGCGAAGCGCTCGCTGCTGGCGTCCAGATTGACGACGCGGCGACGGACATCACCGCGTCGAGTCTCCCGACTGGTGTCTCCCTCGATCAGGTCAGCCTGAATGCGGACGACGAGACGATCACGTTCAACGTCTCTGACTCCTCTGCCGATGGTACCTCCCACAACGGTACCTTCAACCTAGACATCGATTTCAACACGAGCGATGTCTCGAGCGACAACCGTGTCGAACACGTCTTCACGGACGACTTCAGCAACGAAGAGACGTCCGAGTTCAAGACGCTCGAAGAAACCTCAACGACCATCGGTCAGGGTGACGCGGACACTGAAGCCTTCTCCGGTGAGGTTATCCGGCTTGAAGGGTTCACTGCTGGCTCGGCAACGGAGATTGCCATCTTCGAGTTCGACCAAGACGCCTCTAACAACCAGGGCACCCGTGTCGACACGGTCAGCACCGCACCTGGTACGGAATTCAATTACGACACCGATAACCTCGGTGGCGGCGAGTACGTGTTCCGGTTCGACGATGGTTCCTCGACTGATCGCGTCAACGTGACGCTGCTGGATCTCGGCCTTGAGGCCGAGCT
>NZ_SGXU01000144.1:0-1031 GCF_005435015.1 Halorubrum sp. SP9 | reverse complement strand
GTGAGACGACCGGATTTAGAACGATCGTGTATTGGTTGTCCTCATTGAGAATCGGGTTGCTAACGAAGTCCCCGTTTGCATCTTTTACCGCAAATTCTCCTGACGCAAGATTAGACGTGGCGTTTCCTGAATTATCCACGAAGACTAGACTTTCTTGACCGTTGGGTCCAACCGCTTGGATTGTTGTTTCGCTCAGGTCGATCTGGTCGGCCCCAGGAGCACCTGCGACGCCGATACGAATCTCATCGAGTGTCCCATCAGAGGTACTGCCGACGATACCAACCTTCGTCGTCACGTCGATCCGCTCCGACACAAGGTCGGTACTCTCTTCACCAGTTGCTTCTGCCTGTGACTGGAGGAAGCCCGCTGTGTTGATCAGGACGCCAGCAGCAATCGCCGCCACCAGCACCATTGCGATGAACACAATGAGCGTCCCGATACCAACCTGACCACGATCGTCGTTATTGTTAATGAATTCGAACATGGTTACAGCCTCACCGAGCTCTGTTCGTCGGTTAGCGTCGTGGGGATACGAATCTCGGTTGTCGTGGTAGCCCCGGACGCGGTGGTGAAGGTAACGGACAACTGATCGCCGCCTTCAAGCGCTGTGTAGCTTGCGGGAGCGTTGCCGTCAAGAGCGAAGGCGACTTCTGCGCGATCGCTGGAATCAGTTAACACATTGTTACTGAGTCCACGAATGTTCGTTGTCTCATTATCCGAGATAGTGAACGTCTCCTGACCATCAGTGCCAACGAGTTCAACCGACACTTCGGTCAGATCGATATTGCCGGCCCCGGGGGCCTGTGCAACGACGAACTGTAACGCATCGACTGTATTCGGATTCGCAGTTGTGTTAACAGAGCCGGACTGACTCACAACTTGAATCCGGTCGCTCACTTGCGCCGTACTCTCTTCGCCCGTTGCTTCCGCCTGCGTCTGGAGGAAGCCGGCCGTGTTGATCAGGACGCCGGCGGCAATCGCCGCCACCAGCACCATCGCGATGAACACGATGAGGGTCCCGATCCCCACTT
>NZ_SGXU01000143.1:747-1036 GCF_005435015.1 Halorubrum sp. SP9 | reverse complement strand
AACTCAGAACTGCTCCAAGAACTCCGCGAGACCGCCTGCGACGATGGCGACGACTGAGTGCCCCGACTGTAGCTCGGGATACGACTCCGAACGCGCTCTTAAGGTCCACTACCGACGGTCCCACGGAAGCACGGATTACCCGTGGCGATCTGATGAGCGGATGGTCACCTGCGAACAGTGCTCTGCGGAGTTCGAGGTACCACCGTCGCGACTCGGATCGGCCCGGTTCTGTTCAGTCTCCTGCCGCGAGTCCGCATACTCCGACGGCGAGACTGATCTCCCAGCAGGG
>NZ_SGXU01000143.1:0-737 GCF_005435015.1 Halorubrum sp. SP9 | reverse complement strand
CCGGCGGCACAGGCGACGAGTGCCCAAAGTGTGGTAAACGGTTCGACACAAAACACGGGCTACGCGTCCACTGGGGGCGGTCACACGACGACCTGCCACCGTGGGAAGACACCGCCAACGGTCCCGAATGTCCCGAATGCGACTACACTGCGGCCGATGGCCGCGGGCTCAAAATCCACCTATCGAAGATACACGCCATCCGCGGCGAGTTCTTCGGAAAGAATCCGGCGTCGTACCAGGGTGGTTGGGACAAGGCACGCAGAGACCAGATCGAACGCGACGGATACTGCTGCCAAAATTGCGGGATGTCCGACGACGAGCACCGCGCGGAGTACGACCGCGGCCTCGAAGTCCACCACATCGAGCCGTACCAGAGTTTCGATGACCCGAGCGCGGCGAACGCGTCGGGGAATCTGGTCACGTTGTGCGCAGCATGTCACGGCAGACGCCACGCTGAAGCCGAGTAGCCAGCAAACCGCTGCCAGCGGCCATCCCGTTCTTACTGTAGGAGGTGAGCGCCGGTGAGTAGCTCCGGCGACGGCCTCCTGGCGTTCATCAACGGCGACACGTCAGGCGGGATTCCAATCGTGAACGTCGCGAACCCGGTGAATTGGGGCCGACTCGGCCAGACGATCGGGACGTCGATTCTCGCGACCGTGGTGGTGGGGGTAACGAACATCGTTGACGCCATCACGGACGCTATCGACCGGATATTCGGCGGACTCGCGGCGTTCATC
>NZ_SGXU01000142.1:0-1039 GCF_005435015.1 Halorubrum sp. SP9 | reverse complement strand
GTTCGACCCGAGCGACGCGTACCTCTACGACGGGGACGGGGAGCTGGTGGCCTGATACCATGTCCGTCGAATCGTACCTGGAGGACCGGCTCGACCGGGACGTGGACGGGGAGAAGCTCACCGCGATCCTCGTGTTCATGCTCCCCGGGCTCACGCTGTTCGGCATCTTCTCCGTCGGGCCGATGCTGTACTCGGCGGTCGGGAGCTTCTTCACCTGGGACGGGTTCACGATCGGGCAGTTCGCCGGGTTCGAGACGTGGATCGCGACGTTCAACGACGACGCGATCATCAACTGGGACAACCTCCTCGCGCTCCAGTACCCGATGGGGGCGCTGCCGCAGAACATCATCTGGATGGTTGTCCACGTCCCGCTGAGCACGCTGCTCGGCCTCGGGCTCGCGCTGCTTTTCGCCGACCTGCGCGGGCGGAGCATCCTGCGCTCGATGGTGTTCCTCGCCTTCACGACGCCGACGGTCGTGATCGGGCTCGTCCTCCTGTTCGTCTACGACCCGCAGGCCGGCATCTTCAACGGGCTGCTCCGGTCGATCGGGCTGGAGTCGGTGGTCCGGAACTGGGTCCAGGAGCCGCAGATCGCGATCTACGCGCTGATCGCGGGCGGCGTCTGGGTCCAGACCGGGTTCAGCATGCTGTTGTACAGCTCCGCGCTCGCGGGGATCGACCCCGCGCTGCTGGAGTCCGCCCGCGTCGACGGCGCGGGGCGGTTCCGGCGGTTCAAGGACATCATCTGGCCGCTCGTCAAGCCCGTGACGGCGGTCGTGGTGATCATGAGCATGATCTGGGTGATCCGGATCTTCGCCATCGTCTACGCGGCCGGGGGGCCCTCGGGCGGTCCCGGCGGGGTGTTCTCCGTCCTCGGCTTAGAGGTGTACCAGGCGGCGTTCTCCGTCCCGATCGAGTACAGCAAGGCGATGGTCGTCGCGCTCATCGAACTGGTGATCGCGCTGCCGATGGCGTGGTACATCGCGTCAATGGACTGATCCACGATGACTGACACACACAACTCGGACGATCCGACCGA
>NZ_SGXU01000141.1:227-1046 GCF_005435015.1 Halorubrum sp. SP9 | reverse complement strand
ACGAGTTCCGAGTACAGCGCGCGCCGCACGCGGGACACCAGAACTCGCCCGGACCATCCGCAGTGAGATGGCAGAGCGAATTCGAATCGATGCCGAGGCTCACCGCCGATCACCCCCTAGAACAATGGAAACTGCGTGCCCGCAGAGGGGGGCGTTAAGCTGGTGAACGGAATCCGAATAGCGGTCTCTAAATCGTTTTGAGAATCTGGGCGTAGAGGTCGTTTCTAGCCTGTTGCTCGGCGTTTGAGGAACGACCCAAGAACCGACGGTTTCGGAGCGAGCACGGTGGGGTCTGGCGATTTGGTGGGTCGCGGCGTAGGGTTCGGGGTTCATAGGTCGGGGAGGAAGTCGCTGCGTTGCTCTGCCTGTTCACGGTCAGACCGCCGGTCGTAGTGGCGACTCAGAATATCCTCACTCGCGTTCAGCCGGTCCTCGACGATACGCCGCGGAACGTCCTCGCGGCGGTAGAAGGTCACCCGGCCACTCCGCACGTCGTGAGGAGATCGCGACGACGGACACTTGCTCGCGTGGTCGATGTCAGTCGCCTCGCAGGAGTCGATGTCCCGATCGTGGGGACAGCCTTCGCCGCGCCAGCAGGGACGAGTCACTCGGTACAGCACCTTCCGGAAGGTGTTGCCCGCCGGACGACCGTACCTGGTCGTGATCAGCGGCTTACGATCGTACTCGTCGGTCACCTCATCCCGGTGATACTCGATGTAGTCCTCGATGTATCGGGCCGTCTTCTGACTAATACGGTTCCAGCGGGTCCCCGACTCGTGGTTCTTGAGCGGGGTGCCGGTCTCCGGACGGTGAACGAAG
>NZ_SGXU01000141.1:0-217 GCF_005435015.1 Halorubrum sp. SP9 | reverse complement strand
CAGAGAAACGAGGATGCGTCCCGTCGAGGTCGCAGTCTTCGAGGTCGAGGCCGCGAATCGCACCGCTCCGCGCCCCCGTTTCCCACAGCAGGAGGAGAACGATGTGGTCGCGGGACGCCGGTTGCGCGCTTTCGAGGTAGTCCAGAATCTCGATAGCGCGTTCAGGCTTGAGCGTGGTCTCCGACACGTCCTCCCCGTTTTTCATCGTCGGGAGGGT
>NZ_SGXU01000140.1:0-1047 GCF_005435015.1 Halorubrum sp. SP9 | reverse complement strand
CTGTACGAAGGCGAGTTCACGCTCCGAGAGGCGCAGGACGCGGCCGACGAGATTTAAGAATCGGAGCGCGGGTTCGTCGTCGACAACTTATAGCTGATCTACTGCGGACTGGACCGTTCTGGAACAATTCAAATATACGCTAATTTCTGCGTGTATTCACTAGTTCACTCGTCTGGCTAGCAGTTATTTGTTGGCGTCACTCTCCCCTAGTATTCGGGAAACTAGTAGCGGGATTGCTAGTAGTACAGCCACAGAAATACCAGGGTTTACCACACCAGTTGCCAGATTTCTCGAGATAATTTCCTGTTGCGCGTACCCGCTTGTCACAAACAACTGAACTCCCACAGCAATCACGAATAGTACTAGCGTAATGTTTGTATTTACACTTGAGAGTGCCTTAGCACGGTAGTCAGCTGGCATTCCGTTTTCATCGGGTGTTCCTTCCAATTCGGCAGCCATCATCGCCGGAGACCGTAGTGACGACACAAAGCCGTTGATTGTCGCAAGAGCGATGAATAGGATGCTGTAAACTCCAGGATCAAGTTGATGTAGAAGATCGAACGCGCCTACAAGCATAGCCGCCCAAACAAATATCTTGAATTTTGGCTCCTGTTCATAAGCTTGGAATAGAGCTATTTCAGCGAGAATTTTTGAGCGCTTGTCGATGTCGTAACGGGATTCTGTTTGTACACCTTGATCAAGGTGTGGAATGATCCATCTAATTCCGACTCGACCTTTCATAGAAATTCCAAATTGGTCGTAGAGTTCTTCACGGAGATCGTTCTCAGACTGCTCCTCTGAGGTAGTATGTTCTGTTTGTTTTGTCTCTTCTGGCATACTGTCTCGTAGTCGATAATACCAGAAAAAGGTCGTTCAGATCTAATAAAATCCAATAGTATTTCGCCGAAGTGGATCCACTTATAGAACGAAGCACAGGTCCACTCTGTCGGCCGTTTCGTTGTATCTCAAATAAGATCAAACTCTTGGGGATCATTCTGTCACACCCATCCTTGCGGATCGCCGGCGAACGGTACCAAAGCCCCAGCC
>NZ_SGXU01000139.1:0-1047 GCF_005435015.1 Halorubrum sp. SP9 | reverse complement strand
TAACTATCGCTCTCATATGGGATTCGACGCCCCAGTTCGTCCTAATTGGGCTCGCAATCACTACTGCCATCGTTTCAGGCTACAGGCGAATGGCTGATCCCGGCGACAAAGCAGAGAACTACTATCGGGCCGCACATGCGTATCATCGGTTGTTCGATGACTTACGTGACTTCATCAAACTAGAACTCGCTAAGAAGGACGTCGGTCTTGATCAGATGGAATCCCGTTATGAAGACTTGGCTGAACGTCGGAGAAACTTGAACGAAGACATGCCGGAAGTAACCAGTAGATGGTACGAGAAGCTTGACGAATCGATTTACGACGAAGTGGACACCACTGATAACGCCAAAGAGCGCCTCGCTGGTGAGGCCCAATTGTATCAACCCGGACCGAACCACAGTCTCTCCGACGAAGAAGTCGCTGATCGACTGGCTGACGAAGCCGAGTTAGAGGATGAAGGCGGGAAATAAGACCCGAAAAGCCAGTTCAAGACAAAGCTGAAGCGATCTTGGGTTCCGGATATAGATTTACATTTTTGGAAGAAGGAGATTGGGCTATGATTGAATCGGTTGCTACTGCTATCGCTTCGGCGGTGGCGCAACAATCTGCGGGAAAAGTCCGAGAGATAATTGAACAATCTGAATCTCCAGAAGACGCGTGGAAGAAATCTTGCTATGAGGTAGCAATCAAAGTGAGAACCTCGTATAAGCAGAATCAGGAAGTAGAAATGGCTGATGACGAGCAATTTAGTAGAGATTTGGAGAACTTTGGGAATATGGCCCGTGAGTTAGCAGTCTACGGTGACATCAAGGGATTTGATGAGGAGCTACAGGGGAAGGTTGAGGAATTAGCTGAAGGATGTGCTAACACCGCGAGGAGCAAATCGGGAATCGGAAACACTCTAGAATCTAAATATCAAGATGAAGACATACCATCGATTTTAGAATACATTATTGAAAATAGTAATGATGAATAACACTTTATCAGACGAGACTTTCCCGATAGAGGTTCTATTCAATCAGGCCGTCGACTATGTGTCGACAGCTT
>NZ_SGXU01000013.1:105113-105808 GCF_005435015.1 Halorubrum sp. SP9 | reverse complement strand
CTTCACGAAGACGCGGAACCTCGCGCTGTTCGCGTTCGGCGTGTTGATCGCGTGGTCGTGAGCCGCGCGGTCGCGGCGCTTCGCGGGGCGCTCGGGTTCTGCTCGCGGGTCCCCGTCGGCGGCGGCGAGGGCGACTGGGAGGCGTTCCGCCGCGCGCCCGCGGCGATGCCGGCGGTCGCCTACGCGCTCGGCGGCCTGATCGCGCTCCCGGTCGTCGCGGCGGCGCTGGGACCGGTCCGGGTGCCCACCCCCACGTTCGCGGCGGCGTTCCCCGCGTGGATCTACCTCGTCACCGGGATCACGCACCTCGACGGCGTCGCGGACCTCGGGGACGCCGCGGTCGTCCACGGCGACGCCGACCGGCGACGCGAGGTCATGAAGGACTCCGCGCTCGGCGTCGGGGGGACGCTCGCGCTCGCGCTGACGGTCTTCGCCGTCGCGGCCGCGGGGACGGTGACCGTCGACCTCGCCCGTCTCTCGCTCGTCGACGCCGTCGCCCTCGTGGTCGCCGCCGAGGTGGGCGCGAAGGCCGCGACGGCGACGCTCGTCTGCGTCGGGGAGGCCCCCCACGAGGGGCTCGGATCCGCGCTGACCGGGGAGTCCGGCCCGCGCGCGCTCGGCGGCGTCGCGCTCGCAACGGCCCCCGCCGCGCTGTTCGGCGCGTCGGCCCTCCTCGCGGGCGGCGGCGCGTTCGG